>NZ_RHQO01000077.1:0-20909 GCF_003935475.1 Pseudomonas sp. p99-361
CCCAGCATTCTCCGCGCTGAGAATGCTGGGGCCGCTTCAGGGCCCTTTCGCGACACAAGGCCGCTCCTACAGGGGTCCGCGCCGCCCTTGAGGTGGCGCAAGAATCCAGCTGTTGTGGGAGCCTCCCATGTTGAACACCCTGTTACCCATCCTGCTGTTCGCTGCCCTTGGCCTGGCAGTGCTCGGCGCCTTGCGCCGGGTGCGTATGTGGCGACGTGGCCGGGCCTCCAAGGTCGACCTGATCGGCGGCCTGCTGGCCATGCCGCGCCGCTACCTGGTGGACCTGCACCATGTGGTCGAGCGCGACAAGTACATGTCCAAGACCCACGTGGCCACCGCAGGCGGCTTCGTGCTGTCGGCCGTGCTGGCGATCCTGGTGCACGGCTTTGGCCTGCAGAGCAAGATCCTTGGTTACGCGCTGCTGGTCGCCACGGTGATCATGTTCAGCGGTGCCATTTTTGTCTTCAAGCGCCGCCTCAACCCGCCTTCGCGCCTGTCCAAGGGCCCGTGGATGCGCCTGCCCAAGAGCCTCCTGGCGTTTGCCGTGAGCTTCTTCATCGCCACCCTGCCGGTTGCTGGCATCCTGCCGGCCAACACCGGTGGCTGGGTGATGGTCGGCATCCTTGGCCTGGGCGTGCTGTGGGGCGTGTCCGAGCTGTTCTTCGGCATGACCTGGGGCGGCCCGATGAAGCACGCCTTCGCCGGTGCCCTGCACCTGGCCTGGCACCGCCGCGCCGAACGCTTTGGCGGTGGCCGCTCCACCGGCCTCAAGCCACTGGACCTGGAAGACCCCAACGCGCCGCTGGGCGTGGAAAAACCGGTGGACTTCACCTGGAACCAGTTGCTTGGCTTCGATGCCTGCGTGCAGTGCGGCAAGTGCGAAGCCATGTGCCCGGCCTTTGCCGCCGGCCAGCCGTTGAACCCGAAAAAACTCATTCAGGACATGGTCATCGGCCTGGCCGGTGGCACCGACGCCCAGTTCGCCGGCAGCCCGTACCCTGGCAAGCCGATTGGCGAGCACGGCGGCAGCCCGCACCAGCCAATCGTCAATGGCCTGGTCGACGCTGAAACGCTGTGGTCGTGCACCACCTGCCGTGCCTGTGTCGAAGAGTGCCCGATGATGATCGAGCACGTCGATGCCATCGTCGACATGCGCCGCCACCTCACCCTGGAGAAGGGTGCCACGCCGAACAAGGGCGCCGAGGTGCTGGACAACCTGATCGCCACCGACAACCCTGGCGGTTTCGCGCCTGGCGGGCGTATGAACTGGGCCGCCGACCTCAACCTGCAACTGCTGTCGGAGGTGAAAACCACCGAGGTGCTGTTCTGGGTGGGCGATGGCGCATTCGACATGCGCAACCAGCGCACCTTGCGCTCGTTCGTCAAAGTGCTCAAGGCCTCGGGTGTCGACTTTGCCGTGCTTGGCCTGGAAGAACGCGACAGCGGCGACGTGGCGCGCCGCCTGGGCGACGAAGCGACCTTCCAGCAACTGGCCAAGCGCAATATCCAGACCCTGGCCAAGTACAAGTTCCAGCGTATCGTCACCTGCGACCCGCACAGCTTCCATGTGTTGAAGAACGAATACGGTGCATTGGGCGGCGACTACCAGGTGCAGCACCACAGCACCTACATTGCCGAGCTGATCGCCGCCAACAAGCTGAACCTGGGCCAGCACAAGGGTGGCAGTGTCACCTACCACGACCCGTGCTACCTGGGCCGTTACAACGGCGAGTACGAAGCCCCGCGTGCGGTGCTCAAGGCGCTGGGTATCGAAGTGCGCGAAATGGAGCGCTCGGGCTTCCGTTCCCGGTGCTGTGGCGGTGGCGGCGGTGCGCCGATCACCGACATCCCCGGCAAGCAGCGTATTCCGGACATGCGCATGGACGACATCCGCGAAACCAAGGCTGAGCTGGTAGCCGTGGGTTGCCCACAGTGCACTGCCATGCTCGAAGGCGTGGTCGAACCGCGCCCACAGATCAAGGACCTGGCCGAGCTGGTGGCTGATGTGTTGATCGAAGAAGACGCGCCTGCCGCCGCCAAGCCGCAAGCGGCCAAACGTGAACCTGCGGAGGTGCACTGATGAGCGACATTGTCCGCCGCGACCCACGCGCCGAGTGGATCGCCCGTAACCGTCTGCATCCGCTGCATGCTGCGATGCAGACGCAACAGACCAGCTGGATGGGCCCCAACGGCATCATCCGCAAGAACCCACATGCGCTCGCCGCAGGCTTTGTGGGCCCGGCCGGCCTCAAGCGTATCGACCGCAGTGGCGCCCAGCAGGGCACGGCTGTGGGCGGCCGACGCACCGCGGCGGCCGAGGTCAAGTTGCCGCTGCACCAGGTGCCTGAGCCGGCGTTCTACATTGCCGTGGTGCCAGACATGGTCGGCGGCCGCCTGAGCAGCCACGACCGCGACCTGCTCGGCCTGGCCCATAGCCTGGCCGGCAGCGACGGCGCCGTGCTGGCAGTGGTGTTTGGCGAACACAAGGAAAGCAACTTTTCCACAGCCGGTGTCGATCGCCTGCTGGTGCTCGAAGGCGAGGAATTCGCAGGTTATGCGCCGGAGCAACTGGTGCAGGGCCTGCGCGCTGTGGATAACCAGTTCACCCCACGCCACTGGCTGCTGCCCGACAGCCGCAGCGGTGGCGGCGAACTGGGCCGGCGCCTGGGTGCGTCCCTGGGCGAACGCCCGGCGACGCGGGTCTGGCAGGTCAAGGACGGCCAGTGCATTGGCCGTGCCGGTGCCGGCCAGCAAGACCTGCAACGCGCCGTGCCACGGCTGATCCTGGCGGCGGCCGAGTGTGCCGAGCCGGTCAGCGAAACCCGCCATGAAGCGTTGCCGGTGGAGTTGTCCACAAGCATCGCGCGCAGCCTGTCGCGCATCGAGGACCTTGGCTCGGTGGCTGTAGACCCGGCCACCATCGCCATGGCCGAAGCCGAATTCATCGTGTCGGGCGGCAACGGCGTCAAGGACTGGGACCTGTACCACAAAGCCACTGCGGCCCTCGGCGCGACCGAAGGCGCCTCGCGGGTGGCGGTGGACGATGGCTTCATGCCGCGTAATCGTCAGGTGGGTGCCACCGGTACCTGGGTCACTGCACGGGTTTACGTGGCTGTGGGTATCTCGGGCGCGATCCAGCACCTGCAGGGCATCGGTGCCTGCGACAAGGTGGTGGCGATCAACATGGACCCGGGCTGCGACATGATCAAACGGGCTGACCTGTCGGTAATTGGCGACAGCTCGGCGATTCTCAAGGCGTTGATCGAAGCTGTGGACAACTACCGCAGCGGCGGCCAGCGCGACGCGGCATAAGGGCACGAGCATGAGTACGAAAGTGATCAGCCTGGTTTCCATCGGTGCCCACCCCAGCTCCGGCCGCGCCCGCCGCGCCGAACAGGATGCCCGCGCCGTGGAACTGGGCTTGCAGCTGGCTGGGGATAACTTGCAGGTGGTGCATGCCGGCGACCCTCGTGAAGAAGCGCTGCGCGCCTACCTGGGCATGGGCCTTGAGCACCTGGATGTGCTGGAGCAACCGGCCGGTGCCGATGTGCTGGGCGTGCTGGGGGATTACCTGCGCGATGCCGGGGCGCAACTGGTACTGACCGGCAGCCAGGCAGAGACGGGCGAGGGGTCGGGCATGTTGCCGTTCCTGCTGGCGGAGAAGCTGGGTTGGCCGTTGATTGTAGGGCTGGCCGAGGTGGAGTCAATCGACAACGGCACCGCCCAGGTCCTGCAGGCTCTGCCACGTGGCCAGCGGCGTCGCTTGAAGGTGCGCCTGCCGTTGCTGGCGACTGTGGATAACGCTGCACCCAAGCCACGCCAGAGTGCCTTCGGGCCGGCGCGCCGGGGTGTATTGGCGGCGCGTAACGTGGCCATCGTCGACGACGAACTGCTGGCCGAAGCCGAGTTGCAACCGGCCCGCCCACGGCCCAAACGGTTGAAGGTGATCAAGGCCAAGAGCGGTGCCGACCGCATGAAGGCAGCGACGGCCAAGGCCAGTGGTGGCGGTGGCAAGGTGTTGAAGGACGTTTCTCCTCAGGAAGGCGCCGAAGCCATCCTCAAGCTGCTGGTGGAAGAGGGCGTGCTGCGTTAAGGCTTCACGCGATCCCTTGTAGGAGCGGCCTTGCGTCGCGATGGGCTGCGCAGCAGCCCCGGCAATCTTGAGTCAGGCTCGAAATACAGGGGCTGCTGCGCAGCCCATCGCGACACAAGACCGCTCCTGCAATGAATCGCGCAGGCTTGATCAGCGCTGACTCGGCTTATAAGTCATAGATGAGCTTGGCTCTATAGGGTTTTGCCCACAATCACTGTTAGCTGCTCTGTGGATAATCTGTTCGGTACTATCTGAAACCCGCGCAGGTCGTGGCTTGAGAAGAATTGATCAAAAAATAATCAAATTGAATCGGTGGCCTTCTGATTCATGATTATCAAGGTCTTGAATCGCTTATCCACAACCCAATCGCTGCGCTTTCGCGTTTTGCCCACAAACTCTGTTGGTGTTTCTGTGGGTAAGGTGTACGGAGTCTTCTGTAGCCCTACAGTCATGGCGCCTTGGTGGATTTGACCAAAAAATGATCAGCCATTTCCCCTGACATTTATGCCAGTAGGCAAACCTTCCTGTGACCGCTACGGTATTCCTGCCAGCTCATACCTGTGGATAACCTATGGCAGCTTATTTATTGACGACAGATCTACAGCGCTCGGTGTTGCCAAGTCTGCACGCTTATTCACCCTACGGCTTCCGGAAAACCAGCCCAGCACCCGTCCTTGCTTTTGGTGGCCAGCGTCGCGATCCATTCACGGGCAGCTACCCGTTGGGCAATGGCCATCGTTTCTATAGCCCGACCCTGAGGCGCTTCACGACTTGCGACTCACTCAGCCCCTTTTCCAAGGGAGGTATCAATGGGTATGTCTACTGTGGGGCAGATCCGGTAAACCGACATGACCCAAGCGGCGCATTCTGGAGCGTTGTGCTAAGAACCATCGCCTTCCTCTCAAGCGGTGCTACCTTGGGTGGGGCGTTGGCACGTACCGGTCAAAATGTAGTGAAGCGCAGAGCCGCTTTTCGGGAAGCAGCTACCAATCGGGGGATGGAGAGTGGCGCTACTCATAGCGAGTTGCCCCATTTCAGCAGGGTTGCAAACCAGCAATTCCTCTTTACAGGGGGCACTGGTACTGCAGCGCAGCTGTATGCTGCGATCTCTGGTCTGAGCCCGGCCTCTCAGACGGCAACGGATGTACTGGGCTTGTTCAATGCAGGCACTAATCTGAGCGGCGGATACTTTGGCAACTATGTGTCAGCCAGTGACCTGGTCAAGTACCTGTGGCAATACCCGAGGGAAATCCCAGGAGTAGCTCTGGAGACGGTCATGGATGTCACGATGTTGGATGAGATGCTATCTAGCGTAGGCCGCGCATTTACATATGTAGGGCGAGGGGTTGCAGCAGCTGCGGCCAGGATAAGGTCTTGGAGGACGGGCCCCTATGACGTCCCTGAATAGCAGTGATTTACAGTGATTTGGGCAAGCCTGACGCGCTCCGCCCAAAGCAGGCAGAGCGTTGTCAGGTGGCGGGTGATTCTTACTGCGCCTGCACTTCCTTCAGGTACGGCGCCGGCTCCGCTCCCAGGTTGTTCAACACCCGCTGGCTGTACCAGTCGATGAAGTTGACCACGCCAAACTCGTAAGTCTTCGAGTACGGCCCTGGCTGGTACGCGGTAGAGTTGATCCCGCGCTGGTTCTCTTCGGCCAGTCGACGGTCCTGGTCGTTGGTGGCGTCCCACACCTTGCGCATGTTTTCCGGGTTGTAGTCCACACCTTCCACAGCGTCCTTGTGCACCAGCCACTTGGTGGTGACCATGGTTTCCTGGGCACTGATCGGCCATACGGTGAACACGATCATGTGGTCGCCCATGCAGTGGTTCCACGAGTGCGGCAGGTGCAGGATGCGCATCGAGCCCAGGTCCGGGTTCTTGATGCGGCCCATCAGTTTCTGGCAGGCCTGCTTGCCGTCCATGGTCATCGACACCGTGCCCTTGAGCAGCGGCATGCGCACGATACGGTTACGCAGGCCATGGCTCTTGTGCAGGTAAGGGATCTTCTCGGCTTCCCAGGCGGCGGCAGAGGCGGCCACGTGGTCCTTGAATTCCTGGCTGGCGCGCGGGTCGTTGGTGTCGTCCCATTCCAGCAGGGTTTGCAGCAGCTCCGGGTGCGAACCGTTGCAGTGGTAGCACTCGCGGTTGTTTTCCAGTACCAGCTTCCAGTTGGCCTTTTCCATCAAGGTGGTCTGCACCGCCACCTTGGTGTTTTCCATGTCGTACGGTTCCATGTAGTGGTCCAGGGTGGCCAGGAACTCGTCTATGGCTGGCGGGTTCTGCGCCAGGCTGATGAAGATGTAGCCGCCAGCGACCTTCACGTTCACGGGCTTGAGGCCATACTGGTTCATGTCGAAGTCGGCACCCATCTCGGTGCCGGCGAACAGCAGGCGACCGTCCAGCTCGTAGGTCCACTGGTGGTATGGGCACACCAGCTTGGCCACCTTGCCTTTTTCGCTGACGCACAGGCGTGAGCCGCGGTGGCGGCAGACGTTGTGGAAGGCATGCACCTTGCCTTCGGCACCGCGCACCACGATGATCGGGTTCTTGCCGATCTGCAGGGTGATGTAGTTGCCCTTGGCCGGGATCTCGCAGGTCATGCCGGCAATCAACCATTCCTTATGGAAGATTTCCTGCATGTCGATCTGGAACAGACGCTCGTCGGTGTAGAACGGCTGGGGCAGCGAGTAGGTGCGCTCGCGGGTCTGCAGCATCTCGGCGGTAGCCTTGCGTGCAGGTTCAAGTGGATCGCCCAGGCTCAGGGTTGCGGTGACGTCCATCGTGTATTCCTCGGGGCCGTGCGCGGCCGGCAAAAGGTGGCTAATCGTTGTGGTGGTGCCGCAAGGCTGTCGTTGAAAAAACAGCATGTTGTTTTGCCGTGGAGTGTGCGTCCGAAGACGTCGTGAACCGTATCCATGGGCGACATGGCCGAATTGAATAACGACGCGCCAGGCCTTGTGCCACGGGCCTGGTCGCGATAAGCACGTCGATGTCGCAGGCAGGAATGTGCGTCGTGTTCAGCTTGCGCATTATCGCAGCCATAAAAAGGGCCATAGTCGGCCGCTGGAGATGAACATGTCCGATACCTTCCTCAATCCGGTCACTACCCAGACCTGGGCCAATGGCCGCCACATTGTGCGCTGCGTCAAGGTCATCCAGGAGACCTGGGACGTGCGCACCTTCTGCTTCATGGCCGACCAGCCAATCATGTTCTTCTTCAAGCCAGGGCAGTTCGTCACCCTGGAGCTGGAGATCGAAGGCAAGCCGGTGATGCGTTCCTATACCATCTCCAGTTCGCCATCGGTGCCGTACAGCTTCTCGATCACCGTCAAGCGCGTGCCGGGCGGGCTGGTCTCGAACTTCCTGCACGACACCATGCACGAAGGCCTCGAGGTGCCGGTGCACGGCCCTGTGGGCCTGTTCAATGCCATCGACTTCCCTTCGGGCAAGGTGCTGTACCTGTCGGGCGGCGTGGGCATTACCCCGGTGATGTCGATGGCGCGCTGGTTCTACGACACCAACGCCAATGTCGACATGGTGTTCGTGCACAGCGCCCGCTCGCCGAAGGACATCATCTACCACCGCGAGCTGGAGCAGATGGCTTCGCGTATCCCCAACTTCAGCCTGCACATCATTTGCGAAAAGCATGGCCTGGGTGAGCCGTGGGCGGGTTACCGCGGTTACCTGAACCAGCGGCTGATGGAGCTGATCGCGCCGGACTACATGGAGCGCGTGGTGTTCTGCTGCGGCCCGACGCCGTACATGAACGCGGTCAAGCGCCTGCTGGAAGCGGTCGGCTTCGACATGGCCAATTACCACGAGGAATCGTTCGGCGCCACGCCGCCGGAGGCCAAGGCCGACGCCGTGGAACACGCCGAGCAGGCGGCCGATGCCCCAGAGCTGGACGTCTCCGACCTCAACCTGGTGGAGTTCATCGGCAGCGAGAAGAGCATTCGCATTGCCCCGGGCGAGACCGTGCATGCCGCGGCGGCCAAGGTTGGCCTGATGATCCCGAAAGCCTGCGGCATGGGCATTTGCGGTACGTGCAAGGTGCTCAAGCTGGGTGGCGAAGTGGAAATGGAGCACAACGGCGGCATCACCGAAGAGGACGAAGCCGAGGGCTACATCCTGTCGTGCTGCAGCGTGCCGAAAGGGGATGTGCGGATCGATTACTGATCCGAAATTGGGGGGCTGCTGCGCAGCCCATCGCGACACAAGGCCGCTCCCACAGGCGATCGCGGTCCCTTGTAGGAGCGGCCTTGTGTCGCGATGGGCCGCAAAGCGGCCCCAGGTAGCAGGGTGTCCATGACCTTGTTCATCTGCTCGGAGTTGGCCATCAGGTCGCGGTTCAGCATGTCGCTCAGTGGGTCTGGGCATCGCGGTTGACTAGCAGGCGGTACGAGAGCGTGCGCATGCGCAGGTTCAGCCCGGTCAGCTCATCCAGAATCTTGATGCTCGGTACGTTGTCCTGCTCGATGACCTCGCCTGCCTGGCGGATGTTGCCCATTTGGACCAGCAAAAAGATGCCAAGGCCGAGCATCAACAGGCCAATCAACGCGAAGCCAAGTAGCGCGCGCGGGGCGATATTCATGTTGCGTAGAGACATGGCATAAGGGTTCCAGGCAAGGAAGAGGAGGGGTGCTGGAGATGCGACGAAATGGGGCTTGCCGGGCTATTGGACGTGGCCGCCGAGTCTTGAGTGCGGCTGCGAAATAATTATGAGGGCGCTAACCATTTCCTGACCGGCGGTTGACCCAGGTCGGAACAAGGGGGTGGTTCCTCTGTCAATCTGCGGGTCAGCAACCTTGTGAATCCGATATTTAATGGCGATGGGCGGCAGTTTTCTTTATCGTGTGCGCCCCTCGCAACAACCTGAGATAGACCCATGCTGGAAGCTTCCCTGAATCAAATCGAGCAACTGGTCAGCGACCTGATGCAGAAGAACGCTCAACTTGCCGAGCAGAACACCGCCCTTGGCCAGGAACTGGCCCAGGCCAAGGAAGAAAACGAAACCCTGCAGCTGTCGCTGATGGAGCAGGAAGAAAAGAACGGCGCCACCGCCGCACGCATCCAGGCCCTGGTTGAGCGCGCCAGTGCGGGCGTTGTCGGCGCATGAGACTGCAAGAGCAGCCGATCAATGTCGTGTCGATTCTCGGCATCGACTATTCGATCAAGGCGCCCGAAGGCCAGGAAGAAACCTTGGCCCAGGCGGTACGGATGCTCAACACTGCCCTTAACGAAACCAAGCGCCAGTACCCGACATTGATCGGTGACAAGCTGTTGGTACTGGCTGCCCTCAACCTTTGCTCCAGGCAGGTCGAGTTGCAGAAAGAACACCAGCAAACCCTGGCGCGCACCCAGGCGCAGATCGACGCGACCGTGGATGCCATCGTCCGCACAATCGCAGAGTCCTGATCAATCGTTTGGGCGCTACGCCCGCCTTCCGCGACACAAGGCCGCACCTACAGGGTTAACCCGCCCCCTGTAGGAGCGGCCTTGTGTCGCGATGGGCTGCAAAGCAGCCCCAAGTTCCAGCGCATTGTCCCCAATGACTGGATTAACTGAATACTCAAGTGTATACACTTCTCGCAAAACAATAATGTTGCGGGGGGGTAGGGCATGGGTTTCTGGCGCAAGAGCATCCAGTGGCAATTGATAACCAGCATGGGTGGTGCCTTGCTGGCGAGCATCCTGTTGGTGGTCATCATCTTCACCGTGGCGCTCAATCGCCTCACCGAGCGTTACCTGGTGGACACCGCCCTGCCGGCCAGCATCGAGGCCATCCGCAACGAAATCGAACACATGCTGGGCCAGCCGCTGGTGGCAGCGGCGGACATTGCCGGCAACACCCTGCTGCGCGACTGGCTTGCCGCCGGTGAAGACCCCGCCCAGGTCCCGCAGTTTCTCGAATACCTCACGGCAGCCAAGCAGCGCAACCGGGCGTTCACCACCCTGTTCGTGGCGACTGAAACCGGCCATTACTACAACGAAAATGGCCTGGACCGAACCCTCGACCGCAGCAACCCCAAGGACAGCTGGTTCTACGGCTACGTCGACAGCGGTGCCGAGCGGTTCATCAACATCGATGTCGACGGCTCCACGGGCGAGCTGGCGCTGTTCATCGACTACCGCGTGGAAAAGAACGGCCGGTTGGTCGGCGTGGCCGGTATGGGCCTGCAAATGACCGAACTGTCGAAACTGATCCACGACTTCAGTTTCGGCGAGCATGGCAAGGTATTTCTGGTGCGCAACGATGGCCTTGTCCAGGTGCACCCGGAAGCAGCGTTAAGTGGCAAGCGCCAGCTCGGCGAGCAGCTTGGCGTCCAGGCCGCCAAGGCGGTAATGAGCGGCGGCGCCAGCCTGCGCAGCGGCCGCTTCGAGCGTGACGGCGAACAATACCTGGCCTTTGGCTTGCCTTTGCGTGACCTGAACTGGACCTTGGTCGCCGAAGTGCCGGAAGCGGAAATCTACGCCCCCATGCAACAGGCGGTATGGCTGACCAGCCTGATTGGTGGCGCCGTGGCCTTGGTATCGTTGCTGCTGGTGGTGTTGCTGGCACGCGGCCTGGTGCGGCCGCTGCGGCGCGTCACCGCTGCGCTGGTGCAGATTGGCAGCGGTGCGGGCGACCTCAGCCAGCGCCTGGATGACTCACGCCCGGATGAGCTGGGCGACCTGGCCCGTGGCTTCAACCGCTTCCAGGGCAGCCAGCGCTACCTGATCGGCGAGGTACTGAATACTTCCGAGCGCCTGCACCGGGCTGTGGAGCAGGTGACACAGGTAGTGGACAACACCGCCGAGCGCTCTGGGCGCCAGCAAGACATGACCGCAATGGTCGCCACCGCCGTGCACGAGATGGGCCTGACCGTGCAGGACATTGCGCGCAACGCCGGTCAGGCAGCTCAAGCGTCGCAGGCGGCACGGGATGAGGCATTGCAGGCGCGCGAGGTGGTGCAGCGGTCGGTGCAGGGCATCGAGGGCATGTCGGGCGACATTGGCAAGGCCGCCGATGCGGTCAGCCAGTTGGCCGATGAAGTGGCCTCGATCGATGAAGTATTGGCGGTAATCCGCAGTATTTCCGAGCAGACCAACCTGTTGGCGCTGAATGCTGCCATCGAAGCTGCGCGGGCAGGGGACATGGGCCGCGGTTTTGCCGTGGTCGCCGATGAAGTACGGACGCTGGCCCGGCGCACGCAGTTGTCCACCGATGAAGTGCAGCAGATGATCCAGCGCCTCAAGCAAGGGGCAGGTTCTGCAGTGACTTCGATGCAGGCAGGGCAACAGGCGACGGGCACCGGTGTGGAAGCGAGCCAGCGTACAGGGGCGTCGCTGGGTGCGATTACTGATCAGGTGGAGCACATCAGCGACATGAACCACCAGGTGGCTACGGCGACTGAAGAGCAGTCGGCGGTGACCGAGGAAATCAACCGCACGGTGCAGGGGATTTCCGATCTGGCGCGGGATACGGCGGCCGAGGTGCAAGGGTGCCGGGAGGAATGTCAGGCGTTGCGTAGCTTGGCTGATGACCTGGCGCGGCAGATGGGTGGGTTCAAACTTTAGTTGGGAGTTGGCCTCTTCGCGGGCTTGCCCGCTCCCACAGGTACTGCACAGCGCTCGAAGGCGGCGGTAACCCTGTGGGAGCGGGCATGCCCGCGAATGCAATCTGTCAGGCGGTGATTATGCTGCGGATATCCGCCGCCAGCTCACGCACCCGCTCTTGCTCGGTATCCCACGAGCACATGAACCGCGCCCCGCCGTTGCCAATAAAGGTATAGAACCGCCAGCCTTTGCCGCGCAGTGCTTCAATGGCGTGCTCCGGCATCTGCAGGAACACCCCGTTGGCCTCCACCGGGAACATCAGCTCGACCCCCGGCAAATCACTCACCAAAGATGCCAGCAGCTGCGCGCACTGGTTGGCGTGGCTGCCATGGCGCAGCCAGGCGCCACCTTCCAGCAGCCCCACCCACGGCGCCGACAGGAAGCGCATTTTCGACGCCAGTTGCCCCGCCTGCTTGCAGCGGTAGCCGAAGTCCTCGGCCAGCTGGCGGTTGAAGAACAGGATCGCCTCGCCCACCGCCATCCCGTTCTTGTTGCCGCCAAAGCACAGCACGTCGACGCCGGCCTTCCAGGTCAGCTCCGCCGGGCTGCAGCCCAGGAACGCGCAGGCATTGGTGAAGCGCGCGCCGTCCATGTGCAGGTTAAGGCCCAGTTCCTTGCAGGTGGCGCTGATGGCCTTGAGTTCGTCGGGGCGGTAGACCGTGCCGACCTCGGTGGCCTGGGTGATGGTGACCACGCGGGGCTTGGGGTAATGGATGTCCTGGCGCTTGAGCGCCACTTCGCGGATGGACGCCGGCGTCAGCTTGCCGTGCACGCTGGCTGCGGTCAGCAGCTTGGAACCGTTGGAAAAGAACTCGGGTGCGCCGCATTCGTCGGTTTCGACGTGGGCGGTCTCGGAGCAGATCACGCTGTGGTAGCTCTGGCACAACGAGGCCAGGGCCAGGGAGTTGGCGGCAGTGCCATTGAAGGCGAAAAACACTTCGCAGTCGGTTTCAAACAGCTTGCGGAAGTACTCGGCCGCGCGCTCGGTCCATTGGTCGTCGCCATAGGCGCGGTCGTGGCCGTGGTTGGCCTTCTCCATCGCCGCCCAGGCTTCGGGGCAGATGCCGGAATAGTTGTCGCTGGCGAATTGTTGGCTCTTGTCTGTCATGACACTACTGTCCTGTGAACGACGCAGATCAGCACTCTAAACCATCGATTCGGCGGTTGCCTATACAAGCTGTGCAACAGTCGGTTGCTGGGTTGCCTGTGCTGGCCGCTTCGCGGGCAAGCCCGCTCCCGCTACCTCAAGCCCTCAGAACACCGCCATACCTGTGGGAGCGGGCATGCCCGCGAACGGGCCGGCAGCAACGGCAAAAAAACGAATGTCGTAAACGCGCCATTGCAAGGCGTGCGCAGGCATCTGACCTACCCCGCCCAGTCATAACATCGCCACAAAGGGCCGCAGTGCCCCACGACAAAAAACGATCGCTGCCGGGAGATACACGATGTTCAGCAAGCAAGACCAGATCCAGGGTTACGATGATGCACTGCTGGCGGCGATGAATGCCGAAGAGCAGCGCCAGGAAGACCACATCGAGCTGATCGCCTCGGAAAACTACACCTCCAAGCGCGTGATGCAGGCCCAAGGCAGCGGCCTGACCAACAAATACGCCGAAGGCTACCCAGGCAAGCGCTACTACGGCGGCTGCGAGCACGTCGACAAGGTAGAGGCCCTGGCCATCGAACGCGCCAAGCAACTGTTCGGCGCCGATTACGCCAACGTTCAGCCGCACTCCGGCTCGTCGGCCAACGGCGCTGTCTACCTGGCGCTGCTGCAGGCTGGTGACACCATCCTCGGCATGAGCCTGGCCCACGGCGGCCACCTGACCCACGGCGCCAAAGTGTCGTCCTCGGGCAAACTGTACAACGCTGTGCAATACGGCATCGACACCAATACTGGCCTGATCGACTACGACGAAGTCGAGCGCCTGGCCGTCGAGCACAAGCCGAAAATGATCGTTGCCGGTTTCTCGGCCTATTCCAAGACCCTGGACTTCCCGCGCTTCCGCGCCATCGCCGACAAAGTGGGCGCACTGCTGTTCGTCGACATGGCCCACGTGGCAGGCCTGGTCGCCGCTGGCCTGTACCCGAACCCGATCCCGTTCGCCGATGTGGTCACCACCACCACCCACAAGACCCTGCGTGGCCCGCGTGGTGGCCTGATCCTGGCCAAGGCCAACGAAGAGATCGAGAAGAAGCTCAACGCCGCGGTCTTCCCGGGCGCCCAGGGCGGCCCGCTGATGCACGTGATTGCCGCCAAGGCCGTGTGCTTCAAGGAAGCCCTGGAACCTGGCTTCAAGGCCTACCAGCAACAAGTGATCGAAAACGCCCAGGCCATGGCCCAGGTGTTCATCGACCGCGGCTATGACGTGGTGTCCGGCGGTACCGACAACCACCTGTTCCTGGTCAGCCTGATTCGTCAGGGCCTCACCGGCAAGGATGCCGACGCCGCCCTGGGCCGCGCGCACATTACCGTCAACAAGAACGCCGTGCCGAACGACCCGCAATCGCCGTTCGTGACCTCAGGCCTGCGCATCGGCACCCCGGCCGTCACCACCCGCGGCTTCAAGGTCACCCAGTGCGTGGCCCTGGCCGGCTGGATCTGCGACATCCTCGACAACCTCGGTGACGCAGACGTGGAAGCCGATGTGGCGAAGAACGTCGCGGCGCTGTGCGCTGATTTCCCTGTTTACCGCTGAGTGGAGTAAACGACAATGCAACGCTATTCGGGCTTCGGCCTTTTCAAACACTCCCTCAGCCACCACGAGAACTGGCAGCGCATGTGGCGCACGCCGACCCCTAAAAAGGTCTACGACGTGGTGATCGTTGGCGGTGGCGGCCATGGCCTGGCCACGGCCTACTACCTGGCCAAGGAACACGGCATCACCAACGTGGCCGTGATCGAAAAAGGCTACCTGGGCGGTGGCAACACTGCGCGTAACACCACCATCGTGCGCTCCAACTACCTGTGGGACGAGTCGGCCCACCTGTACGAGCACGCCATGAAGCTGTGGGAGGGCCTGTCCCAGGACCTCAACTACAACGTCATGTTCTCCCAGCGCGGCGTGTACAACCTGTGCCACACCCTGCAGGACATGCGTGACTCCGAGCGTCGCGTATCGGCCAACCGCCTGAACGGCGTGGATGGCGAGCTGCTGAACACCGCCCAGGTCGCGGCCGAAATCCCGTACCTGGACTGCTCGAAGAACACCCGCTACCCGATCCTTGGCGCCACCGTGCAGCGCCGCGGCGGCGTGGCCCGTCACGACGCCGTGGCCTGGGGCTTTGCCCGTGCCGCCGACGCCCTGGGTGTGGACCTGATCCAGCAGACCGAGGTGATCGGTTTCCGCAAGGAAAACGGTGCCGTCATCGGCGTGGAAACCAACAAGGGCTTCATCGGCGCCAAGCGCGTCGGCGTGGTCACCGCCGGTAACTCGGGGCACATGGCCAAGCTGGCCGGCTTCCGCCTGCCGCTCGAATCGCACCCGCTGCAAGCCCTGGTATCCGAGCCGATCAAGCCAATCATCGACAGCGTGATCATGTCCAACGCCGTGCACGGTTACATCAGCCAGTCCGACAAGGGCGACCTGGTGATCGGTGCCGGTATCGACGGCTGGGTCGGTTACGGCCAACGCGGTTCGTACCCGGTGATCGAGCATACCCTGCAAGCCATCGTCGAAATGTTCCCCAACCTGTCGCGCGTTCGCATGAACCGCCAGTGGGGCGGCATCGTCGATACCTCGCCGGACGCCTGCCCGATCATCACCAAGACCCCGGTCAAGAACATGTTCTTCAACTGCGGTTGGGGTACTGGCGGCTTCAAGGCGACCCCGGGTTCGGGCAACGTCTTTGCCGCGAGCCTGGCCAAGGGCGAAATGCACCCACTGGCTGCGCCGTTCTCCATGGACCGCTTCTACAACGGCGCACTGATCGACGAACACGGCGCCGCCGCCGTCGCCCACTAACCGGAGACACCGTCATGTTGCATATTTTCTGTCCCCACTGCGGCGAGCTGCGCTCCGAAGAAGAGTTCCACGCCTCTGGCCAGGCGCACATCGCCCGCCCGCTGGACCCGGCTGCCTGCTCCGACGAGGAGTGGGGTACCTACATGTTCTACCGTGACAACCCACGCGGTATTCACCACGAACTGTGGGACCACGTTGCCGGCTGCCGCCAGTACTTCAACGTCACCCGCGACACCGTGACCTACGAAATTCTGGAAACCTACAAGATTGGCGAAAAGCCGCAAGTGACCGCCAACGGTAAAGCTGCCAGCGCACCGTCCGCCGTCAAAGGCCAAGGGGAAAAAGTATGAGCCAGACCTATCGCCTCGCCAGCGGCGGCCGTATCGACCGCAGCAAGGTCCTGAACTTCACCTTCAACGGCAAGACCTACCAGGGTTATGCCGGTGACAGCCTGGCCGCCGCGTTGCTGGCCAACGGCGTGGACATCGTTGGCCGCAGCTTCAAGTACTCGCGCCCCCGCGGCATCATCGCCGCCGGCACCGAAGAGCCGAACGCCATCCTGCAGATCGGCTCCAGCGAAGCCACCCAGATCCCCAACGTGCGTGCCACCCAGCAGGCGCTGTATGCAGGCCTGGTCGCCACCAGCACCAACGGCTGGCCGAACGTCAACAACGACGTCATGGGCATCCTGGGCAAGGTCGGCGGCAGCATGATGCCGCCGGGCTTCTACTACAAAACCTTCATGTACCCCAAATCGTTCTGGATGACTTACGAGAAGTACATCCGCAAGGCAGCCGGCCTGGGCCGTGCACCGCTGCAGAACGACCCGGACAGCTACGACTACATGAACCAGCACTGCGACGTGCTGATCGTCGGTGCCGGCCCTGCTGGCCTGGCAGCAGCACTGGCCGCCGCGCGCAGCGGTGCCCGGGTGATCCTGGCCGACGAACAGGAAGAGTTCGGCGGCAGCCTGCTCGATACCCGCGAAACCCTGGACGGCAAGCCTGCCGCCGAATGGGTCAGCGCCGTGGTCAAAGAGCTGGAAGGCCTGCCGGAAGTGACCCTGCTGCCACGTGCCACGGTCAACGGCTACCACGACCATAACTTCCTGACCATTCACGAGCGCCTCACCGACCACCTCGGCGACCGCGCCCCGATCGGCCAGGTACGCCACCGCGTGCACCGTGTGCGCGCCAAGCGCGTGGTACTGGCTGCCGGCGCCCACGAGCGGCCGCTGGTGTACGGCAACAACGACGTGCCGGGCAACATGCTGGCCGGTGCCGTGTCCGCCTACGTCCGCCGCTACGGCGTGGCCCCGGGCCGCAAGCTGGTGCTGTCGACCAACAACGACCACGCCTACCGCGCGGCGCTGGACTGGCACGATGCCGGCCTGCAAGTGGTCGCCATTGCCGATGCCCGCCACAACCCGCGTGGTTCGCTGGTTGAAGAAGCGCGTGCCAAAGGCATCCGCATCCTTACCTCCAGTGCCGTGATCGAGGCCAAGGGCAGCAAGCACGTGACCGGCGCCCGTGTGGCGGCGATCGATGTGCAGGCGCACAAGGTCACCAGCCCTGGTGAAACCCTCGAGTGCGACCTGATCGCCTCGTCGGGCGGTTACAGCCCGATCGTTCACCTGGCATCGCACCTGGGCGGTCGCCCGGTATGGCGTGACGACATCCTCGGTTTCGTACCGGGCGATGCGCCGCAAAAACGCGAATGCGTGGGTGGCATCAATGGCGTCTACGCCCTGGGCGATGTGATTGCCGATGGTTTCGAAGGCGGCGTTCGCGCGGCCACCGAAGCTGGTTTCAAGGCCACCGTTGGCACCCTGCCGAAAACCGTTGCGCGCAAGGAAGAGGCCACCGTGGCGCTGTTCCTGGTACCGCACGACAAGGGCACCAAAGGGCCGAAGCAGTTCGTCGACCAGCAGAACGACGTGACCGCCGCCGGTATCGAGCTGGCCACCCGTGAAGGTTTCGAGTCGGTCGAGCACGTCAAACGCTACACCGCGCTGGGCTTTGGTACCGACCAGGGCAAGCTGGGCAACATCAACGGCCTGGCCATTGCCGCCCGTTCCATCGGCATTACCATTCCGGAAATGGGTACCACCATGTTCCGCCCCAACTACACGCCGGTCACCTTCGGCGCGGTAGCGGGCCGCCACTGTGGTCACCTGTTCGAGCCCGTACGCTTCACCGCCCTGCATGCCTGGCACGTAAAGAACGGCGCCGAGTTCGAAGACGTCGGCCAGTGGAAGCGCCCTTGGTACTTCCCCAAGGCTGGTGAAGATATCCATGCTGCCGTGGCCCGCGAATGCAAGGCCGTGCGTGACAGCGTGGGCCTGCTGGACGCCTCCACCCTGGGCAAGATCGACATCCAGGGCCCGGATGCCCGTGAGTTCCTCAACCGCATCTACACCAACGCCTGGACCAAGCTCGACGTGGGCAAGGCGCGCTACGGCCTGATGTGCAAGGAAGACGGCATGGTCTTCGACGATGGCGTAACCGCCTGCGTCGGCGACAACCACTTCATCATGACCACCACCACCGGCGGCGCTGCACGCGTGCTGCAGTGGATGGAGCTGTACCACCAGACCGAATGGCCAGAGCTGAAGGTGTACTTCACTTCGGTCACCGACCACTGGGCCACCATGACCCTGTCCGGCCCCAACAGCCGCAAGCTGCTCAGCGAGCTGACCGACATCGACATGGACAAGGAAGCCTTCCCGTTCATGACCTGGAAGGAAGGCAACGTAGGCGGTGTACCGGCCCGGGTGTTCCGTATTTCGTTCACCGGCGAGCTGTCGTACGAAGTGAACGTGCAGGCCAACTACGCCATGGGCGTGCTGGAACAGATCATCGAGGCGGGCAAGAAGTACAACCTGACCCCGTATGGCACCGAGACCATGCACGTTCTGCGCGCCGAGAAGGGCTTCATCATCGTCGGTCAGGACACCGACGGCTCGATGAACCCGGACGACCTGAACATGAGCTGGTGCGTAGGCCGCAACAAGCCGTTCTCGTGGATCGGCCTGCGTGGCATGAACCGCGAAGACTGCGTGCGTGAAAACCGCAAGCAGCTGGTGGGCCTGAAGCCGATCGACCCGACCAAGTGGCTGCCCGAAGGCGCCCAGCTGGTATTCGATCCCAAGCAGCCGATCCCGATGGACATGGTTGGCCACGTGACCTCCAGCTATGCGTCCAACTCGCTGGGCTACTCGTTCGCCATGGGCGTGGTCAAAGGCGGCCTCAAGCGCATGGGCGAGCGCGTCTACTCGCCGCAGGCAGATGGCAGCGTGATCGAGGCGGAAATCGTGTCTTCGGTGTTCTTCGATCCGAAGGGTGAGCGGCAGAACGTTTGAGGCCCCGGCACCAATGGTCCCTGGTTGGAATGAGGTCTCTGTGGGAGCGGGCGTGCCCGCGAAGAGGGCGGTGAATGCACCCTCGCATTCGCGGGCATGCCCGCTCCCACAAGGCCGGCGTTTCCTGCAGGCATCGTGGTCGACAACAGAATTCAAGGCAGGTAAGAAATGAGCGCTATCAACGTCTTCCAGCAAAACCCCGGCGCCGAGGCCAAAGCCCAGTCGCCACTGCACCACGCCGACCTGGCCAGCCTGGTTGGCAAAGGCCGCAAGAACGCAGGCGTAACCCTGCGCGAAAAGAAGTTTCTCGGCCACCTGACCCTGCGCGGCGATGGCCATGACCCGGAATTCGCCGCGGGTGTACACAAGGCCCTGGGCCTGGAGTTGCCTGTAGCCCTGACCGTGGTGGCCAACGGCGACACGTCGCTGCAATGGGTCGGCCCCGATGAGTGGCTGCTGATCGTGCCTGGCGGCCAGGAACTGGCGGTCGAGCAAAAGCTGCGTGCAGCCCTCGAAGGCCAGCACATCCAGGTGGTCAATGTGAGCGGCGGGCAAAGCCTGCTGGAACTGCGGGGCCCTCATGTACGTGAAGTGCTGATGAAGTCCACCAGCTATGATGTTCACCCGAACAACTTCCCGGTGGGCAAGGCCGTCGGTACCGTGTTCGCCAAGTCGCAACTGGTGATCCGCCGTACTGCCGAAGACACCTGGGAACTGGTGATTCGCCGCAGCTTCGCCGACTACTGGTGGCTGTGGCTGCAGGACGCTTCGGCCGAGTACGGCCTGAGCATCGAAGCTTAAGGAGCGCAGAACATGAGTCGGGCACCGGATACCTGGATTCTCACCGCCGACTGCCCGAGCATGCTCGGCACCGTCGACGTGGTGACGCGTTACCTCTTCGAGCAGCGCTGCTACGTGACGGAGCACCACTCCTTCGACGACCGGCAGTCGGGGCGTTTCTTCATTCGCGTGGAGTTTCGCCAGCCGGACGATTTCGATGAAGCCGGCTTTCGCGCCGGCCTTGCCGAGCGCGGCGAAGCGTTCGGCATGGTGTTCGAGCTGACCGCCCCGAATCACCGCCCCAAAGTGGTGATCATGGTGTCCAAGGCAGACCACTGCCTGAACGACCTGCTGTATCGCCAGCGCATTGGCCAACTCGGCATGGACGTGGTCGCGGTGGTGTCCAACCACCCCGACCTCGAACCTTTGGCGCATTGGCACAAGATCCCGTACTACCACTTTGCCCTCGACCCCAAGGACAAGCCTGGGCAAGAGCGCAAGGTGTTGCAGGTCATCGAGGAAACCGGTGCCGAGCTGGTGATTCTTGCGCGCTACATGCAAGTGCTGTCGCCTGAACTGTGCCGGCGCCTGGACGGCTGGGCGATCAACATCCACCACTCGTTGTTGCCTGGTTTCAAGGGCGCCAAGCCATATCACCAGGCGTACAACAAGGGGGTGAAGATGGTCGGTGCCACGGCGCACTACATCAACAACGACCTCGACGAAGGGCCGATCATTGCCCAGGGCGTCGAGGTGGTGGACCACAGCCATTACCCGGAAGACCTGATCGCCAAGGGCCGCGACATCGAATGCCTGACCCTGGCGCGGGCGGTGGGGTATCACATCGAGCGGCGGGTGTTCCTCAACGCCAACCGGACTGTAGTTCTGTAATAACCTGTACCGGCCTACAGGTATTGCGTGAACTCAAAGCCAGCGCACTACCTGTGGGAGCGGGCAAGCCCGCGAAGCAGGCGACGCGGTGTATGGCACCGGCTACGCCGGTGATCGCCGGCAAGCCAGCTCCCACAGGGATCGCGTCAGGGCTGACAGGTGTTTGCCACAAGGTATGCAGCGCCTGTTAGAGCGAGCGCCGCCCGCGCGGCGCATCGCGAGC
>NZ_RHQO01000078.1:0-20671 GCF_003935475.1 Pseudomonas sp. p99-361
GCCATACCTTGTGGCAAACACCTGTCAGCCCTAAGGCGATCCCTGTGGGAGCTGGCTTGCCGGCGATTGGGCCGCAAAGCGGCCCCCGTACGCAGGTGTAACTTACAACCCGTTGCGCGCCTTGTACTCGCGACGACGGCGGTGCAGCACTGGCTCGGTATAGCCATTGGGCTGCTTGCCACCTTCGACCACCAGCTCCACTGCCGCCTGGAACGCAATGTTGTCGTCGAAGTTCGGCGCCATCGGGCGGTACAGAGGGTCAGCGGCGTTCTGCTGGTCGACCACCACCGCCATACGCTTGAGGCTTTCCAGCACCTGCGCCTGGCTGACCACGCCGTGGCGTAGCCAGTTGGCCAGCAGTTGCGCGGAGATGCGCAGGGTGGCGCGGTCTTCCATCAGGCCGACGTTGTTGATGTCTGGCACCTTCGAGCAACCGACACCCTGGTCGATCCAGCGCACGACATAGCCGAGGATGCCCTGGGCATTGTTGTCCAGCTCGTTGCGGATCTCTTCGGCCGACCAGTTGGTGTCGGCGGCCAGCGGGATGGCCAGGATATCGTCCACCGACGCCGGGGTGCGCGAGGCCAGCTCACGCTGGCGTGCCTGTACGTCCACCTTGTGGTAGTGCAGGGCATGCAGGGTGGCGGCAGTGGGCGACGGCACCCAGGCGGTGTTGGCACCGGCCAGCGGGTGGGCGATCTTCTGCTCGAGCATGGCGGCCATCAGGTCGGGCATGGCCCACATGCCTTTGCCGATCTGCGCACGGCCTTGCAGGCCGGTCGCCAGGCCGACATCGACGTTGTTGTTCTCGTAGGCACCGATCCACTTCTCGTTCTTCATGGCACCTTTGCGCACCACGGCGCCGGCTTCCATCGAGGTGTGAATTTCATCGCCCGTGCGGTCGAGGAAGCCGGTGTTGATGAACGCGACGCGCTCGGCAGCGGCCTTGATGCAGGACTTGAGGTTGACCGTGGTCCGGCGCTCCTCGTCCATGATGCCGACCTTCACGGTGTTGCGCGGCATGCCCAGCAGGTCTTCGACCTGGCTGAAAATCTCGGCGGCAAACGCCACTTCCTCAGGGCCATGCATCTTCGGCTTGACGATGTACACGCTGCCACTGCGGGTATTCTTGCGGCTGGTGTTGCCGTTGAGGTTGTGCAGGGCGATCAGGTTGGTGAACAGGCCATCCTGGATGCCTTCCGGAATTTCGTTACCCTGGGCGTCGAGAATTGCCGGGTTGGTCATCAGGTGGCCAACGTTACGCACGAACAGCAGCGAACGGCCGTGCAGGGTCACGCTGCCACCGTTGGGCGCAGCGTACTCGCGGTCGGGGTTCATGGTGCGGGTGAAGGTCTTGCCACCTTTGCTCACGCTTTCGGCCAGGTCGCCCTTCATCAGGCCCAGCCAGTTGCGGTAGACGATGACCTTGTCGTCGGCATCGACGGCGGCGACCGAGTCTTCGCAGTCCATGATGGTGGTCAGTGCCGACTCCATCAGGATGTCTTTGACGCCAGCGGCGTCGGTGCTGCCAACCGGGGTGCTGGCATCGACCTGGATTTCGAAATGCAGGCCGTTGTGTTTCAGCAGCACGGCAGTGGGTGCCGCGGCATCACCCTGGAACCCGATCAGTTGGGCGTCGTCACGCAGGCCGGTGTTGGTGCCGCCCTTCAGGGTGACCACCAGCTTGCCGGCTTCGATGCGGTAGGCGGTGGAGTCGACGTGCGACCCAGCCGCCAGCGGCGCGGCTTCGTCAAGGAAGGCGCGGGCGAAGGCAATCACCTTGTCGCCACGCACTTTGTTGTAACCCTGGCCTTTTTCGGCGCCGCCTTCATCGCTGATGGCATCGGTGCCATACAGCGCGTCGTACAGCGAACCCCAACGGGCGTTGGCGGCGTTGAGGGCAAAACGGGCGTTCATCACCGGCACGACCAGCTGCGGGCCGGCCATATGGGCGATTTCTTCGTCCACGTTCTGGGTGGTGGCCTGGAAATCGTCGGCTTGTGGCAGCAGGTAGCCGATTTCCTGGAGGAAGGCTTTGTAGGCTGCGGCGTCATGGGCCTGGCCTTTGCGTGCCTGGTGGTAGGCGTCGATCTTGGCTTGCAGCTCGTCGCGCTTGGCGAGCAGGGCTTTGTTCTTTGGAGCGAGGTCATTGATGATCTTCTCTGCACCCGCCCAGAATTGCTCGGCGACGATGCCGGTCCCGGGGATGGCTTCGTTGTTCACGAAGTCGTACAGGACCTTGGCGACCTGAAGGCCACCGACTTGAACGTATCCAGTCATTGCTTGCCTCACTCTGCTCAGCTATTTCGCTCTTCTGTATTAAGCCTGTAGCGCTTCTCTAAACACGTACCAGTACTTGCCCCCGGGGAAGACCCCGAGCGCGGCTGGGTGCAGCCCGCCAGACTGGCTGGCAGACAGTGTGCGTATTTTCACAGGCGCCTTGGCAGACATCCAAACGACGTTTTGTAGTCCGCGCCACGGGATACTACATGAAGCAGTAGACGGGGCAAAATCAGACTAAAAGCGCCGTTGTGCGACCCATTGGTCGCGTAT
Organism: Pseudomonas sp. p99-361; assembly: GCF_003935475.1. NCBI lineage: Bacteria > Pseudomonadati > Pseudomonadota > Gammaproteobacteria > Pseudomonadales > Pseudomonadaceae > Pseudomonas > Pseudomonas sp. p99-361. Next base: position 2,554 of record NZ_RHQO01000078.1, read on the forward strand.
GGTCACGCTGGGAGCAGGTATGTTCGCAAAAAAAGGGTGGATTGTTCCAGATAAATCTTGAAACAGTACACGATTGGCTGTGCGGATTGCCCTGCGGCAGGTTGCCGCGCCTTGCCTATACTGAGCCGACCCCCCGATTTTCTGCGCCTGGCGCGGTTCGACACGAGGAACGGCTTGTGGATCATCTTGTACTGACTGTTATCGCCCCTGACAAGGCCGGCCAGGTGGAACGTGTTGCGCAGTGCATCGCCGACCACAGCGGCAACTGGCTGGAAAGCAGCATGTCACGCATGGCCGGGCAGTTTGCCGGGATCCTGCGGGTGGCGGTGCCGGCTGAACATCACGATGGGCTGGTGGCGGCGTTGCAGGGCCTGGACCAGTACGACATTCGCGTGCTGGTGGCCGAGAGCGGAGTGGAACCCTCGTGTACCTGGAAGCCGATTGCCATGGAACTGGTCGGCAACGACCGGCCGGGGATCGTGCGGGACATCACTCGTTTGCTGGCGGAGTTGCAGGTGAACGTGGAACGGTTCACGACAGAAGTGCGGCCGGCACCGATGAGCAGCGAGCCGTTGTTCCATGCCGATGCCTTGTTGGCCTTGCCTCTGGCCTTGCCGCTGGACGAGCTGCAGCAGCGGCTGGAGAGTCTGGCGGATGACTTGATGGTGGAGTTGCGGTTGCGGGCGGAGGATTGAGTGGATTGGCCGGGGGCCGCTTTGCGGCCCATCGCGACGCAAGGCCGCTCCTACAGGGGATTTGGTACAGACATCCCTTGCGGTTATCCCAGTATCACGGGGAAGGCCCTGTGGATAACCTGGGGGTTCACCTCTCCAGCCCAGGCAATGCGCCCGCTGCGGAGGTTTGCTCAAAAAACACCCAAAATTCAGCAGCTTGTGCACAAAGCACGGGGACGAGGGTGTGGATAACCTTTGGAGATGTCTCTGCAGGCCAGGTACTCCATGGCCTGCAGAGTTTTGATCGTTTTTTGATCAGGCGCGCTTGCGCAAACTTAGCCAGGCGTCCACGCTGTAAATGGCCAGGCCAGCCCAGATGAACATGAAGGCTACCAGGGTGCTGGAGGACAAATGCTCATCGAACAGCAGCACCGCCTGCAGCAGTACCAGGGTTGGCGCCAGGTATTGCAGGAAGCCGAGGGTGGTGTAGGGCAGGTGCCGCGCTGCGGCGTTGAAGCACACCAGCGGTACCAGAGTCACCGGCCCCGCCGCCATCAGCCAGAGCGCTTCGCTGCTGGTGTAGAACGCGCCTTGTGCACTCATGGCCGTTGGGTGCAGCAGCAACCAGCCCAGGGCCAGCGGTACCAGCATCCAGGTTTCCACAACCAACCCCGGCAGCGCCGCAACCGGGGCCTGTTTGCGGATCAGCCCGTAGAAGCCAAAGCTCAGCGCCAGCGCCAGCGACACCCAGGGCAGGCTGCCCACCTGCCACACCTGCTGGGCCACGCCAACTGCAGCCATGCCCACTGCCAGCCATTGCAGGCGGCGCAGCCGCTCGCCCAGCAGCAGCATGCCCAGCAGCACGTTGATCAGCGGGTTGATGTAGTAACCCAGGCTGGCCTCGAGCATGCGCCCGTTGTTGACCGACCACACATAGGTCAGCCAGTTGAAGGCGATCAGCGCCCCGCTCAGGGCCAGGACCCCCAGCCGGCGCGGGTTGTCGCGCAGCTCGCGCCACCAGCCGGGGTGTTTCCACAGCAGTAGCAGCAGCGAGCCGAACAGTGCCGACCAAAGCACCCGGTGGACGATGATCTCCACCGCCGGGACGCTCTGGATTGCCTTGAAGTAAATCGGGAACAGGCCCCAGATGATGTAGGCGCTCAGGCCCAGGAGATACCCGCGACGCGGGTTTGCGGCGTGCATGCAGAATCCTTGCTTAGGTAGCTAAATAAAGCGACCCCTATTGTAGACAGAGGCGTGCACCCTTTTAGAACAATTTCAGTGGCGCTTCATCCAGCGCCGCCATTTGTTCGCGCAGGGCGAGGATCTGATCGCCCCAATAGCGCGGCTGGCCGAACCAGGGGAAGCTGGGCGGGAATGCCGGGTCATCCCAGCGCCGCGCCAGCCACGCGCTGTAATGCAACTGGCGCAGCGCCCGCAGCGGTTCGATCAGGGCCAGCTCGCGCGGGTCGAAATCGTGGAACTCGTTGTAGCCGTCGATCAGTTCGGCCAACTGCCCCAGGCGCTCCTGGCGGTCGCCAGCCAGCATCATCCACAGGTCTTGTACAGCGGGGCCCATGCGGCAGTCGTCGAGGTCGACCACGTGGTACACGTCTTCGCGGTGCATCAGGTTGCCGGGGTGCAGGTCGCCATGCAGGCGGATGAGCTGGTGCGGGGTGCGGGCGTAGATGTCCTCGACCCGCTTGAGCAGGTCGCGGGCCACTGACGCGTACGCCGGCAGCAGCTCGCGGGGTACAAAGCCCCCATCGAGCACAGTGTTCAAAGAGGCATGGCCGAAACTGTCCACTGTCAGCGCTTCACGGTGAGCGAACGGTTTGCAGGCGCCGACGGCATGCAGGCGGCCAAGCAGTTGCCCCAGGCGGTAGAGCTGGTCGAGGTTGCCAGGCTCCGGGGCATGGCCGCCACGGCGCGGGAACAATGTGAAGCGAAAGCCCTGGTGCTCGAACAAGGTACGGCCGGCGTGCTGCATGGGCGCTACGACCGGCACTTCGCAATCGGCCAGTTCAGCGGTAAAGCTGTGTTCTTCGAGGATGGCCGCATCGCTCCAGCGGCCAGGCCGGTAGAACTTGGCGATCAGCGGCTGCGCCCCCTCGATGCCCACCTGGTAGACGCGGTTCTCGTAGCTGTTCAGTGCCAGCACCCGGGCATCGCTGAGAAAGCCGAGGCTTTCCACGGCGTCCAGGACCAGGTCAGGGGTGAGGGTATCGAACGGATGGGACATGTGAGCTCCGGGGGTATACGGCATGAGCTCCATGGTACAGGGTTATCCCTGTAGCGTACCCGTAGGGTTTACCCGCGAACCGCCTGCGCCACGGCCGGCCTAGGCAGGCACCCCGAGCAACACATAGGCAGGGTGGAACTGAACCCGTACCTGCTGGCCGGCCAACCAACCCGCCTCTGCCATGGCACACAGCGTTTGCCCGTTGCCCAGCGCCAACCGGACTTCATTGGGCCCGTCGGCCTCCACCAGCACGTCTTCTACCGTGGCCCGCAGGCAATTGCTCCCCGCTTCAGGCTTGTCCCCCTCGGCCAGCAACTGCACCCAGCCTGCCTTGAGCAGCGCCACCACCCTGCTGCCCAAGGTCAGCTCCAACCGCGCGGTGCTGTCGTGGGTGATCAGCGCGTCGATCTCCAGCCCGCCACCCAGCGCCAGGCTGACCCGGTCATAGCGGCCCTCACGGCGCAGGCCGCTGACCTGGCCCTGCAGCTGGTTGCGCGCGCTGGTGCGTAGCATCAGGCGCCCAAGCAAGTCGAGGTCGCTGGAGTCTTCCGCGGCCTCGAGAATTTGCGCCTGTAGGGCCTGCAGCCTTTGGTACAGGCGCAATACGCGCTGACCCTCCACCGACAGCCGGGCGCCTCCACCCCCACGCCCGCCAGTGCTGCGCTCGACCAACGGCTGACTGGCCAGGTTGTTGAGCTCATCAATGGCGTCCCAGGCTGCCTTGTAGCTGATGCCCGCCGCCTTGGCCGCACGGGTGATCGAGCCTTGCTCGGCAATGTGCTGCAGCAGTGCGATGCGCTGCGGGCGCCGGGCGATGTGCTGGGTGAGTATAGTGGGCAAGGACATGGGCATCCGGTCGCTGTAGGGGCCTGGGGCGAATAGTGTGGCGTAGCGGCAGGGTTATACATACCCCGGCTTCGGCGTACGCGCCAGGCAATACACATCCACCCGCTGTGCCCCGGCTTTGCGCAACACCTGGGCAATGGCCTGGGCGGTAGCGCCAGTGGTCAACACGTCATCGACGATGGCGACGTGCTTGCCAGGCAGGTCACCGGCGACCGCAAAGGCCTGGCGCAGATTGCGCCGCCTGCCTTTGGCACTCAACCGCTGCTGCGCGGGGGTTTCCCGAGTGCGCAGCAGTACCCGCTCATCGCACCGTATGCCCACGTGCGACGCCAGCCAGCGGGCCAGCAGCCCGGCCTGGTTGAACCCACGCTCGCGCAGTCGACGCCTGGCCATGGGCACAGGCAACAGCAGTTCAGGGCGTGGCAACCCCTCGGCATAGCGGTAGCGTAGCCCTTGCCCAAGCAACTCGGCCATCAAACGCCCCAACGGCCACTGCCGGTTGTGCTTGAAGCGGCTGATCAACGTGTCGACCGGAAAGCCGAAATGCCACAGGGCAAAGACCTTTTCGAACGCCGGCAAGCGGCGGCTGCACTGGGCGCAGGCGAGGCCGGCCATGGGCAGTGGCAGGGCGCAGTAGCGGCAATGGTCGCCCAGCCAGGGCAGCTCTTGCTCACAACCGACGCACAGCGGGTAGTGTTGCCCGGCAGGCGCGTCGCACAATAAACAAATCTGGTTAATAAGTGAGCACTTGTAAACCAGTCGTTTCCAGTTGAGTTGACAGTTCATAGGCCATCCGTGACTATGCGAGTTATCCGTGATGCGCTGGCGGGCTTTCCTGTCCCCGCGCCAGCTTAAGCCTAAACAAGGAAACGCCGATGAGCGCCAGCACAACTGCAACAACACGTCACGACTGGTCCCTGGCCGAGGTCAAGGCCCTGTTCCAGCAGCCTTTCAATGACTTGCTGTTCCAGGCGCAGACGGTGCACCGCGCGCATTTCGACCCCAACCGCGTGCAGGTTTCGACGTTGCTGTCGATCAAGACCGGAGCCTGCCCGGAAGATTGCAAATATTGTCCACAGTCCGGCCACTACAACACTGGGCTGGAAAAACAGAAGTTGATGGAAGTGCAGAAGGTGCTGGAAGAAGCAGCACGCGCCAAAGCCATTGGCTCGACCCGCTTCTGCATGGGCGCGGCGTGGAAGCACCCGTCGGCCAAAGACATGCCTTATGTGCTGGAGATGGTCAAAGGGGTGAAGGCCTTGGGCCTGGAAACCTGCATGACCCTGGGCAAGCTCGACCAGGAGCAGACCCAGGCCCTGGCCCAGGCCGGCCTCGACTACTACAACCACAACCTCGACACCTCGCCGGAGTTCTACGGCAGCATCATCACTACGCGCACCTACAGCGAGCGCCTGCAGACCCTGGCCTACGTGCGCGATGCGGGCATGAAGATCTGCTCGGGCGGCATCCTGGGCATGGGCGAGTCGCTGGACGACCGCGCCGGGCTGCTGATCCAGCTGGCCAACCTGCCCGAACACCCCGAATCGGTGCCGATCAACATGCTGGTCAAGGTGGCCGGTACGCCGCTGGCCGAGGAGGAAGATGTCGACCCGTTCGACTTCATTCGCATGCTGGCCGTAGCCCGCCTGTTGATGCCCAAATCGCATGTGCGCCTGTCTGCCGGCCGTGAGCAGATGAACGAGCAGATGCAGGCCCTGGCCTTCATGGCCGGTGCCAACTCGATTTTCTACGGTGAAAAACTGCTGACCACTGCCAACCCGCAGGCTGACAAGGACATGCAGCTGTTCGCGCGCCTGGGCATCAAGCCTGAAGCGCGCGAGGAGCACGCCGACGAAGTGCACCAGGCCGCCATCGAGCAGGCGCTGGTCGAGCAGCGCAGCAGCGAGATGTTCTACAACGCCGCGACCGCCTGAGATGGCATTCGACCTGGCGGCGCGCCTGGCCGAACGGCGCGCTGCGGACCTGTACCGGCAACGGCCACTGCTGGAAAGCCCGCAAGGCCCGGAGGTGGTGGTCGACGGCCAGCGCTTGCTGGCCTTCTGCAGCAACGATTACCTGGGCCTGGCCAACCACCCTGAGGTGGTTGGCGCCTGGCAGGCCGGTGCCGAGCGCTGGGGTGTCGGTGGCGGTGCGTCGCACTTGGTGATCGGCCATAGCACCCCACACCACCAGGTCGAAGAGGCGCTGGCCGAGCTGACGGGGCGCCCTCGTGCGCTGCTGTTTTCCACCGGCTACATGGCCAACCTGGGTGCCATCACCGCGCTGGTGGGGCAGGGCGACACGGTGCTGCAGGACCGCCTGAACCATGCCTCGCTGCTCGATGGCGGGCTGCTCAGCGGTGCGCGGTTCAACCGCTACCTGCACAACGACCCGGCCAGCCTGGCCAGCCGCCTGGACAAGGCCGTTGGCAATACTCTGGTGGTCACTGACGGTGTGTTCAGCATGGACGGCGACCTGGCCGACCTGCCGGCCCTGGCCGAGGTCGCCCGGGCCCGGGGTGCCTGGCTGATGGTGGACGATGCCCATGGCCTGGGCACCCTTGGCGCTCAGGGCGGTGGTATCGTCGAGCACTTCGGCCTGGGCGTGGACGATGTACCGGTGCTGATCGGTACGCTGGGCAAGGCCTGCGGTACTTCCGGTGCCTTTGTTGCCGGGAGCGAGGAACTGATCGAGGCGCTGGTGCAATTCGCCCGCCCCTACATCTACACCACCAGCCAGCCACCGGCACTGGCCTGCGCCACGCTGAAGAGCCTGGAGCTGCTGCGCCGCGAAAGCTGGCGCCGCGAGCACCTGGCCGCATTGATTCGCCAGTTCCGTGAAGGCGCGCAGCAGATCGGCCTGGAACTGATGGACAGCCCCACACCGATCCAGCCGATCGTGATTGGCGACAGCGCGCAGGCCTTGCGCCTGTCGCGCATGTTGCGCGAGCGCGGCTTGCTGGTCACCGCCATCCGCCCACCGACCGTACCGGCGGGCAGTGCCCGTTTGCGCGTAACACTGAGCGCCGCCCACAGCCAGGCGCAGGTGCAGCTATTGTTGAATGCATTGGCCGAGTGTTATCCACAATTGGAGAACGCCGATGCGTAATCGCCTTGTACTACTGCCCGGCTGGGGCCTGGGCACTGCCGCACTGGAACCGCTGGCCGCCAGCCTGCGCGCCCAGGACCCCCGTCTGCAGGTAGAGCTGATGCCCCTGCCGGAATTGCCCCACAGCGATGTTGAGGCCTGGCTTGAGCACCTCGACCGTAAATTGCCGGGCGATGTCTGGCTAGGTGGCTGGTCGTTGGGCGGCATGCTCGCCAGCGCCCTGGCACACAAGCGTGGCGACCACTGCTGCGGCTTGCTCACCTTGGCCAGCAACCCCAGTTTCGTTGCCCGTGGCGACTGGCCGCATGGCATGGCCGAAGACACCTTTGGCACTTTCCTCGACGGCTGCCGCAGCCATACCCAAGTCACCCTGAAGCGCTTTCGCAGCTTGTGCAGCGATGGCGCCCAGCAGCCGCGTACCCTGCTGCGCCAGCTGGGTGTCGGCGTACCGGACACCGACCCTCTGTACCTCGCCACCGGCCTTGAAGTGCTGGCCAAGCTGGATACCCGCGAAGCCCTGCAGGCTTACGGCGGCCCGCAACTGCACCTGTTCGCCGGCAGCGATGCGCTGGTGCCGGGCGAGGCAGCCAAGGCCTTGAGCGAGCTTCTGCCTGATGTGGAAGTGGGCCTGGTAGAAGACAGTTCCCACGCCTTCTTGCTGGAGTACCCGCAAGAGCTGGCGGCGGGCATCAAGAGTTTCCTGCATGAGAGTGGCGATGACTGACCTTTCCTGTCCGACCCTGCCCGGCGCTTTGCCCGACAAACGCCAGGTAGCGGCTTCGTTCTCCCGCGCTGCAGCCAGCTACGACAGCGTAGCCGCGTTGCAGCGCGCCGTGGGCTTGAGCCTGTTGGGGCAAGTGCCGGCAGGCTGGCAGCCATTGCGCTGGCTGGACCTGGGCAGCGGTACCGGCCATTTCAGCCGTATCCTGGCTGAGCGGTTCGCCCAGTCCAGCGGTGTGGCGGTGGATATCGCCGAAGGCATGCTGCGCCATGCCCGCAATGAACAACGCGGTGCGCACTACCACGTGGCCGGCGACGCCGAGCGTTTGCCATTGCGCGATGCCAGCGTCGACCTGGTGTTCACCAGCCTGGCCGTGCAATGGTGCGACCAGTTCGCCAGTGTGCTTGCCGAGGCGCTGCGGGTACTGCGCCCGGGCGGCGTGCTGGCCTTCAGCAGCCTGTGCGTAGGTACCCTCGACGAACTGCGTGCCAGCTGGCAGGTGGTGGACGGCCTGGTGCATGTAAACCGCTTCCGCCGTTTCGAGGACTACCAGCGCCTGTGTGCCGCCAGCGGTTTTGAGCAGCTTGAGCTGCATCGCTGTGCGCATGTGCTGCATTACCCGGACGTACGCAGCCTGACCCACGAACTGAAGGCGTTGGGGGCGCACAATCTCAACCCTGGGCGACCGTCCGGGTTGACTGGCCGGGCACGCATGCAGGGCCTGTTGCAGGCGTACGAGGCATTTCGCCAGCCTTCCGGGCTGCCAGCCACCTATCAGGTGGTCTATGGTGTGTTGCGCAAGCCACAGGCGTAAGGGGAGCGAGATGAGCAAGGCCTATTTCATCGCCGGTACCGATACCGATGTCGGCAAGACCACGGTCGCGGCCGGGTTGCTGCATGCGGCGCGGTTGCAAGGCTTGAGAACCCTGGGTGCCAAGCCGGTGGCCTCTGGGTGCACGATGACCCCCAACGGCTTACGCAACAGTGACGCCCAGGCGCTGATTGATGAAAGCACCATCAAGTTGCCCTATGCGCAGGTCAACCCGTTTGCGTTCGAGCCTGCAATTGCGCCGCATGTGGCCGCCCGCGAGGCGGGGGTGACTTTGGAGGTGGCAGAATTGCTGGCGGCCATGCGCAATGTGTTGCAACAAAATGCCGATTTCACGTTGGTAGAGGGGGCTGGGGGCTGGCGTGTGCCGCTTTCGGGGCTGGAGAACCTTTCAGATCTGGCGGTGGCCCTGCAGTTGCCGGTGATTCTGGTGGTGGGGGTGCGGCTGGGGTGTATCAGCCATGCCTTGCTCAGCGCCGAGGCGATCGAGCGCGACGGGCTGCAGTTGGCAGGCTGGGTGGCGAACATCATCGAGCCGCGCACTTCACGGCTTGAAGAGAACCTGGCCAGCCTCGCCGAGCGCTTGCCAGCGCCTTGCCTGGGGCGGGTGCCCAAGCTGAAGCAGGCCAGTGCAGACAAGGTGGCTGAGCATTTGCAGCTGGATTTGCTGGATTAGGTGCTGGAATACTCAGGGCCTATCAACTGGCACCGGGCCATTAGCGATTTAAACGGGCCTTTTTACCGACGGCCTGTTTTAATGGGTTGTGTTCCTATCCAGCGTCAATGGAGTCCTGACATGGAAATCACCGGTAGCTCCGCCTATTACGCGGGCCTGAGCGCTATACAAGCCGGCCAGAACCGCGTCGATCAGGCTGCCAGCCAGATCGCCAACACCACCGCCGAACGTACCGCCACCAGCCAGTCCAGCGACTTCCAGGCCGAACGCCTGCGTGCGGTCGACCGCAGCCAGCAGATGGACCTGGCCACCAGCCTGGTGCAACAGGCGGTCGGCAAGACCGAAGTCGAGCTTGGCGCAAAGGTCGTCAAGGCATCCGACGAAATGCTCGGCCGGATCATCGATACCTACGCCTGACAGAGTGCCGATTTCGAATAACACATAGCCCCTGTAGGAGCGGGCGTGCCCGCGAAAGCGTCAGCTCAGGCAACCCATTGCCTGGCCGGGCCCTTTCGCGGGCATGCCCGCTCCTACAGGGTATTGTTTTTATTGAGCTTGGCATAAACGCCATTTTTCGCGGCGTAAATGGCACTATCGTCCCTCCTTGACAGAAGCCGGAGCTAAACGTAAGTTTCAAACAACTGTTTGACAGACGCCGCGGCGCACGCGGGTCACCCCACAGAACTCACCTAGAGGTTCATCGCAATGCCTGACTACAAAGCCCCCTTGCGTGATATCCGCTTCGTTCGCGACGAGCTGCTCGGTTACGAGGCGCACTATCAGAGCCTGCCGGGTTGCCAGGACGCAACGCCCGACATGGTCGACGCGATTCTTGAAGAAGGTGCGAAGTTCTGTGAGCAGGTGCTGGCGCCGCTGAACCGTGTGGGTGACCAGGAAGGCTGCACCTGGAGCGAGTCGGGCGTGAAAACCCCAACCGGCTTCAAGGCGGCTTACGAACAATTCGTCGAAGGCGGCTGGCCCAGCCTGGCACATGATGTGGAACACGGCGGCCAGGGCCTGCCAGAGTCGCTGGGCCTGGCCCTGAGCGAGATGGTCGGTGGTGCGAACTGGTCGTGGGGCATGTACCCGGGCTTGTCCCACGGTGCCATGAACACCATTTCTGCGCACGGCACCGCCGAGCAGCAGCACACCTACCTGACCAAGCTGGTGTCCGGCGAATGGACCGGCACCATGTGCCTGACCGAGCCACACTGCGGTACCGACCTGGGCATGCTGCGCACCAAGGCCGAACCGCAGGCTGACGGCAGCTACAAGGTGTCGGGCACCAAGATCTTCATTTCCGCCGGTGAGCACGACATGGCCGAGAACATCGTGCATATCGTTCTCGCGCGCCTGCCGGATGCACCGGCCGGTACCAAGGGCATTTCGCTGTTCATCGTGCCGAAGTTCCTGCCCAACGCCGAAGGCGGTGTGGGTGAGCGCAATGGCGTGAGCTGCGGCTCGATCGAACACAAGATGGGCATCCACGGCAACGCCACCTGCGTGATGAACTTCGATGGCGCCACCGGCTACCTGATCGGCCCGGCCAACAAAGGCCTGAACTGCATGTTCACCTTCATGAACACCGCGCGCCTGGGTACCGCGCTGCAGGGCCTGGCCCACGCCGAAGTCGCGTTCCAGGGTGGCCTGAAGTACGCCCGCGAGCGTTTGCAGATGCGCTCCCTGACCGGCCCCAAGGCACCGGACAAGGCCGCCGACCCGATCATCGTCCATCCGGACGTGCGCCGCATGCTGCTGACCATGAAAGCGTTCGCCGAGGGCAACCGCGCGATGGTCTACTTCACCGCCAAGCAGGTGGACATCGTCAAGTACAGCCAGGATGAAGAAGAGCGCAAGAAGGCCGATGCCCTGCTGGCCTTCCTCACCCCGATCGCCAAGGCGTTCATGACCGAAGTCGGTTTCGAAGCGGCCAACCATGGCGTGCAGATCTATGGCGGTCACGGCTTCATCGCCGAGTGGGGCATGGAGCAGAACGTGCGTGATAGCCGTATCTCGATGCTGTACGAGGGCACCACGGGCATCCAGGCCCTCGACCTGCTCGGCCGCAAGGTGCTGATGACCCAGGGCGAAGCGCTGAAGGGCTTCACCAAGATCGTGCACAAGTTCTGCCAGGCGCAGGAAGGTGTCGAGGCGGTCAAGGAGTTCGTCGAGCCGCTGGCAGCCATCAACAAGGAATGGGGCGAGCTGACCATGAAAGTGGGCATGGCTGCCATGAAAGACCGCGAAGAAGTGGGTGCGGCCTCGGTCGATTACGTGATGTATTCCGGCTACGCCTGCCTGGCCTACTTCTGGGCCGACATCGCCCGCCTGGCCGCTGAAAAGCTGGCCGCCGGCACCAGCGAAGCGGCGTTCTACACCGCCAAGCTGCAGACCGCGCGCTTCTACTTCCAGCGCATTCTGCCGCGTACCCGCACGCACGTGGCGGCCATGCTGTCGGGCGCCAACAACCTGATGGACATGGACGAAGAGAGCTTCGGCCTGGCGTACTGATTCAGCCGCTGTAGCCAGAACCCGCCTGCCCTTACCGGCAGGCGGGTTTTTTTTCAGGCCCAGGCCCCTCAACAACACCCTGGCCGATTTGAAATTCAACTGTTCGGGTACACTGCCGATGAAATAAGGGCACAATGCCACTATTGATCTGCCGGGTCGGAGATTACCCTTGTTTCGTTTTAACGCTGTACGTGCCAGCCATTTCCTGCCCTCGCTGCTGCTGCTGTTGGCAGGGCTCGCCGCAGCTTATGTGAGAGACCTCAGTGTGTTTTTCACATCGCTGTTCAATGTTCTGCCCACCTTGGTGCTGCTGCTGGGTGGCGCTTACTGCGCGGTGTATCGTCGCCAACGTGAGCTGTTTCTGATGCTTACGGTATACATCGCCTACTTTCTGCTCGACACCCAGACCGACTTCTACCGCGACCACGGCCGTGTGCGCGAGGATGCAGCGGTGGTCTTCCACCTGGTATGCCTGCTGTTGCCGGCATTGTTCGGCCTGTATGGTGCCTGGCAGGAGCGCACCCACCTGCTGCAAGACCTGGTGGCCCGTGGCGCCGTGCTGTTTGCCGTGGGCAGCGTGGCAGTGGCCCTGGAGCAAAGCTACCCCGAGGCGCTGTTGACCTGGTTGGCGGAGATTCGCTGGCCGACCTTGCATGGCCAGTGGATGAGCCTGATCCAGTTGGCCTACCCGCTGGTCGCGGGGGTGTTCATCCTGCTGGTGGTGCAGTACCTGCGCGCGCCGAGGCCGTTGCACGCGGCCCAGATCATCGGTCTGCTGGGCATTTTCTGGATGCTGCCGCAAACGTTCATCCTGCCGTTCACGCTGAACATCATGTGCAGCCAGGTGATGTTGATGATCGCCGCAGCGGTTGCGCACGAGGCCTACCAGATGGCCTTCCGCGACGAGCTGACCGGTTTGCCCGGCCGGCGTGCGTTGAACGAGCGCATGCAGCGGCTGGGTCGCAACTATGTCATCGCCATGACCGACGTTGACCACTTCAAGAAATTCAACGACACGCACGGTCACGATGTCGGCGATCAGGTGTTGCGCCTGGTGGCCAGCCGTTTGGCCAAGGTCACCGGTGGTGGGCGTGCCTACCGCTATGGGGGAGAGGAGTTCGCCTTGGTGTTCGCGGGCAAGACCGCCGAGGAATGCGTGCCCCATGTGGAAGCGGTGCGCGAGGTGATCGCCAACTATGTGATGCACCTGCGCGACAAGTACAACCGCCCGCAAGACGATACCGCCGGGCGCCAACGCCGCGCCGGCAGCAGCGGCGGCACGGTTTCGGTGACCATCAGCATTGGCGTTGCCGAGCGCCAGGCCGATCACCGTAACCCCGAAGCCGTGCTCAAGTCGGCCGACCAGGCGCTCTACGACGCCAAAGGCGCAGGGCGCAATTGTGTGGTGGTGCATGGCCAGCAATCGCGGCGTGGGGCTGTACGTACTGCGTGACCAAAATAGACTAAGCGGTCCATTGATGACCCTATGTCTCGTAAATGTTGTTCGGTTACACTGGCATCAACCCCAGTGTCGCGGTACCCCGAGACCGCCCAGCCCCCACTTGCGAGAGGTTGTCATGGCTGACTATAAAGCGCCCGTGCGCGACATGCGCTTCGTACTGAATGAAGTGTTCAACGTGGCTGAGCAGTGGGCGCAATTGCCCGGGCTGGCCGAAGTCGTCGATGCCGATACGGCCATGGCCGTACTGGAGGAGGCTGGCAAGGTGACCGCCAAGACCATCGCACCGCTCAGCCGCGCGGCCGATGAAGAGGGCTGCCACTGGGACAATGGCGCGGTGCGCACACCGGCCGGCTTCATCGAGGCCTACAACACCTACGCCGAAGGTGGCTGGGTGGGCGTGGGTGGCGACCCGCTGTTTGGCGGCATGGGTATGCCCAAGGCCATTTCGGCGCAGGTCGAGGAAATGGTCAATGCCTCGAGCCTGGCCTTTGGCCTGTACCCGATGCTGACCGCCGGCGCCTGCCTGTCGATCAACGCCCACGCCAGCGAGGCGCTGAAGGAAAAGTACCTGCCCAACATGTACGCCGGTGTATGGGCTGGCTCCATGTGCCTGACCGAACCGCATGCGGGTACCGACCTCGGCATCATCCGCACCAAGGCCGAGCCACAGGCGGACGGCAGCTACAAGGTCAGCGGCACCAAGATCTTCATCACCGGCGGCGAGCACGACCTGACCGAGAACATCATCCACCTGGTGCTGGCCAAGTTGCCGGATGCGCCGGCTGGGCCGAAGGGCATCTCTCTGTTCCTGGTGCCCAAGTTCATGGTGAACGAGGATGGCAGCCTCGGTGCGCGCAACCCGGCCACCTGTGGCTCCATCGAGCACAAGATGGGCATTCAGGCGTCGGCTACCTGCGTCATGAACTTCGACGAGGCTGTGGGCTATATCGTCGGTGAGCCGAACAAAGGCCTGGCAGCCATGTTCACCATGATGAACTACGAGCGCCTGGGGGTCGGTATCCAGGGGCTGGCGACGGCCGAGCGTTCCTACCAGAATGCCGTGGAGTACGCGCGCGACCGTTTGCAAAGCCGTGCCCCCACCGGCCCGCAAGCCAAGGACAAAGCCGCCGACCCGATCATCGTCCACCCGGATGTGCGGCGCATGCTGTTGACCATGAAGGCACTCATCGAGGGCGGCCGCGCGTTTTCCACCTATGTGGCCATGCAACTGGACAGTGCCAAGTACAGCGAAGACCCTGGCGTGCGCAAACGCAGCGAAGAACTGGTGGCATTGCTTACGCCGGTGGCCAAGGCCTTCCTGACCGACCTGGGCCTGGAGTGCGCGGTGCACGGCCAACAAGTCTTCGGCGGGCATGGCTACATCCGTGAATGGGGCCAGGAGCAACTGGTGCGTGATGTGCGCATCACCCAGATCTACGAGGGCACCAACGGCATTCAGGCCCTCGACCTGATGGGGCGCAAGGTGGTGGCCAGCGGCGGCGCCTACTACACGCTGTTCTCCGACGAAATTCGCCAGTTCATGGCCAGTGCGGGTAGCGAGCTGGATGAGTTCACCCGCCCTCTGGGTGCTGCGCTCGGCCAGCTGGATGGGCTGACTGAATGGGTACTGCAGCAGGCCAAGGGCAACCCGAATGAAATTGGCGCAGCATCGGTCGAGTACCTGCATGCCTTTGGTTATGTCGCCTATGGCTACATGTGGGCATTGATGGCGCGGGCGGCGAAGGCGGGGGAGGGCGACGAGGCGTTCTATTCGGGCAAGCTGGGCACGGCGCGGTTCTACTTCGCGCGCTTGCTGCCACGGGTGGATTCGCTGGTGGCCTCGGTGAAGGCGGGCAGTGAGTCGCTTTACCTGCTGGATGCCGAACAGTTCTAGCTGATTCAGGGGCCGCACAGCGGCCCCTGTGCTTCGCGTATCTGCGAATGCCTCTCTTGTGTAAGCCTTTTCCTACACAACGTGGTGACTTTTCACCACTGTTCTCAGATTGGATCCACGGCTAATCTTTACCACATGGACGTTGCGCAGGAAGCGCAAAGGACAGATCAAGGATGGCGACGAAGGACCACCTGCCAGGATGGCGGGGCGATACGGATGTCACAGGGAAACAGTCTGGAAAACCCCGCTTCGGCGGGGTTTTCTTTGCGCGCGTGTTTTATCAGGCCAGCACATCCAGCGGTGATGCGCCCAGCTGTCGCGCGTCTGTCTCTTCTTCCAGCAGCGTACGCAGCAGTTCGACCGATGCCTGCTGGCGCTGGGCATCGCGGAACACCAGCCCTACCTTCAACGGTACTCGCGGCTCGCTCAGCGGCTTCCACAACAGCCCTGGGTCGTCCTCGGCGGCGTCTTTGGCCCGGCCTGGCAGAATGGTTGCCAGCGCGGTGTGCGCCAGGCTGTCGAGAATACCCGCCATGTTGTTCATCTCGGCCTGCACCTGCGGCCGCCGCCCCTGGCTGGCTAACTGGGCCTGCCAGATCTGGCGGATCTGAAACTCCTCGCCCAGCATCAGCATGGGCAACTCGGCCGCCTGGCGGATGGACACCTTCTTGAAATCCTTCAGTGGGTGGGTGGCGGGTATCACCAATTGCAGCTCGTCCTCGTACAGCAACAGGCCATGCAGGCCGGGCTGGCGTGGCGGCAGGTAGCTGATGCCGATGTCCAGGTTACCGCTGAGCAGGCGCCGCTCGATCTCCAGCCCCGATAACTCGTAGATCTGCACCACCAGGTGGGGTTGGGCCTTGCGCAGCCGTTCGAGCAATTGCGGCACCAGGCTGGGGCGTACCGTTTGCAGCACACCGATGGCCAAGGTGCGCAAAGACTGGCCCTTGAAGTTGCGCATGGCCTCGTGGGCACGCTGCAGGCCATCGAGCAGCGGCAGGGCATGGTTGTACAGGGTATGGGCCGCCAGGGTCGGCAGCAGGCGCTTGTTGCTGCGCTCGAACAGGCTCAGGTCCAGGCTGTGTTCCAGTTGGCGGATCTGTTGTGAAAGCGCTGGCTGTGACAGCGACAGGCGCTCGGCGGCGCGGCCGACGTGGCCCTCTTCGTACACCGCGACGAAATAACGCAGTTGGCGAAAATCCATAAGTGATGCTTATCAAAATTGCTGGAAAATCGAAATGGCGGTAACCCCTCGTGGCGCCTAGTCTATCGCCGTATTCCAACGGGTTACAGCGCTGAATCAGTCGATTGTTACCGTGGATGAGAAACACTTTTGATAGGCAAGACAAAATAATGAGCGGCGGCGCCAAGACCGCCCTGTGCTCGCCCCTTACCGTGCATTGGCTGGAGCCCCGATGAACCTGTTCAACCTGCGCCGCTCGGCCCCGACCGCCGCGGCCGAGCCCAAGCCTGTGCCGGTGCGTGTGCCACCTGCTGCCGAGTTGTCGCGTGACTGCCTGATGCCCGGGACCGAACGGCCTGCGCAGGTGTTCGTGCGCGGGCAGGGCTCCTGGTTGTGGGACGATGCCGGGCATGCCTACCTGGACTTCACCCAGGGCGGCGCAGTGAACAGCCTGGGCCATAGCCCCAGCGTGCTGGTCAAGGCGTTGGGCAGCCAGGCCCAGGCGCTGATCAACCCAGGCGCGGGGTTTCATAGCCGTGGCCTGCTGGCGCTGGCCAACCGCCTGTGCCAGAGCACCGGTAGCGACCAGGCCTACCTGCTCAACAGCGGTGCCGAAGCCTGTGAAGGGGCGATCAAGCTGGCGCGCAAGTGGGGCCAACTGCACCGCAGTGGCGCCTATCACATCATCACCGCCAGCCAGGCCTGCCATGGCCGCAGCCTGGGCGCGCTGTCGGCGTCCGACCCATTGCCCTGCAACCGCTGTGAACCGGGCCTGCCCGGGTTCAGCAAGGTGCCGTTCAATGACCTGGCGGCGCTGCACGCCGAAGTGGATTCGCGCACTGTGGCCATCATGCTGGAGCCGGTGCAGGGCGAGGCCGGGGTAATTCCGGCGAGCCGCGAGTACCTCAAGGGCGTGGAAACCCTCTGTCGTGAGCTGGGCATCCTGCTGATCCTCGATGAGGTACAGACCGGCATAGGGCGCTGTGGCGCATTGTTGGCCGAGGAGACCTATGGCGTGCGTGCCGACATCATCACCCTGGGTAAAGGCCTGGGCGGTGGTGTGCCACTGGCCGCGTTGCTGGCCCGCGGTACGGCGTGCTGCGCCGAACCGGGCGAGCTGGAGGGCAGCCACCATGGCAATGCGCTGATGTGCGCTGCGGGCCTGGCCGTGCTGGATACCGTACTGGAGCCCGGCTTCTTCGGCCAGGTGCAGGACCACGGCCGCCACCTGCGCGACGGCCTGAGCCGCCTGGCGGGGCGTTATGGCCAGGGCGAAGTACGCGGGCAAGGGCTGCTGTGGGCGCTGCAGCTGAAGGAAAACCAGGCGCGTGAACTGGTGGCTGCCGCCCTACACGAAGGCTTGCTGCTCAACGCCCCACAAGCGGATGTGGTGCGTTTCTCTCCGGCGCTGACCGTGAGCAAGGGCAATATCGACGAAATGCTGCTGCGCCTGGCCCGCGCCTTTGCCCGCCTGCATGCGCAGCAGCATGCGCGCCGCGAAGTGTCGGCCTAAGTGTCGGGGTAAGTGGCACGTTAACCAATTCTACGAACCGTCTGGCGTTCCTGCGCATCGCCCCTGGCCTGTTCCATTCGGCCCGGGGCGTTTTTTTTGCCTGTGGAACCTCCAGGACCAGCGGCTAGTCTGTGTTGTAACCCCTTCAGGAGAGACTCACATGGACTTTATCCGCATTATCATCGCCATTATCTTGCCGCCGCTCGGGGTGTTTCTGCAGGTTGGGTTTGGCGGGGCGTTCTGGCTGAACATTCTGCTGACCCTGCTGGGGTACATTCCAGGGATCGTGCATGCGGTGTACATCATCGCCAAGCGTTAGCCTGCCCAGGCTTCATTACCGGCAAGCCGGGTTCCCACAGGTTGGTGCAGCATTTAACGCCTTCGCTGTACCTGTGGGAGATTCTATGGTTCCTGGCAAGGGTAGCCGGAGCATCTTCAGCGCCTGTGAGATCGAGCGCC
>NZ_RHQO01000079.1:0-20261 GCF_003935475.1 Pseudomonas sp. p99-361
CAAGGAGTTTGTCGTTCCGTTGTCGCTGGAAGTGGGGCGCATTATAAGGGGATTCGAGAGGGCGTCAACCTTTAATTTCATTTATTTGAAATATTCCAGGCGAAGGCTGTTTTGAGGCCGCGAAGTGTTCGCCACAACATTTTCAGTGCCTGTGAGATCGAGCGCCGCGCGGGCGGCGCTCGATCTCACAGGCACTGAATGTGTTGCGGCGTGCGCCTCCCAACCCCACCACTATCTATAGACAGGCCCATTGCCCAACCTGAACCCAACTCACCCCCCCTTACCGCCTGACCAACCCAGCCAACCTCCGCGAAACCGCCGGAACCCTCACCCCCATCAACACAACCCCAACAAACGCATAAACCGCCCACTCCCGCAGATCCGAACGCACGATCCACAAGAAATGCAGCAACCCCAACCCCAACACCGCATACACCAACCTGTGCAGCTTCTTCCACCGCGCCCCAAGCCGCCGCTGGCTATACCGGTTCGAGGTAACCGCCAACGCCAACAACCCAAGAAACCCCAGCGCCCCGACAATAATGTAAGGCCGCTTGCGCAGCTCCACCGCCAACTGCCCCCAATCCAGCCCGAGAATAAAGAACAGGTAACAGAGAATGTGCAGCACGATATACGCAAACACCCATAACCCCAGCTGCCGCCGCACCACGATCCAACCCGACCACCCCGTCAGCTTCTGCAGCGGCGTCATGCTCAAGGTCACCAGCAGGAAGATCAGCGCGCCAAGCCCCAACCGGTCCATCATGATCTTGCCCGGGTCAGGCCCCAGCAACCCCGTTGCCGCTTCGTACAACCACCAGGCAGGAAACAGGCAGCCCACAATAAAGATCGCCAGACGAAACCAGGGATAGCGCATCAGTAGTTCTTCCGCAGGTCGATCCCGGCATAGAGCGAGGCCACTTCGTCGGCATAGCCATTGAACATTTGCGTCTCCCGCACATTGGGACTGAAAAGCCCGCTAGGCAGCCGCCGCTCCCGCGCCTGGCTCCAGCGCGGGTGATCGACAGTGGGGTTCACATTGGCGTAGAACCCATATTCATCGGGTGCCAGGCCCTGCCAGGTAG
This sequence comes from Pseudomonas sp. p99-361, assembly GCF_003935475.1. Taxonomy (NCBI): domain Bacteria; kingdom Pseudomonadati; phylum Pseudomonadota; class Gammaproteobacteria; order Pseudomonadales; family Pseudomonadaceae; genus Pseudomonas; species Pseudomonas sp. p99-361. The sequence goes on from NZ_RHQO01000079.1 coordinate 1,086, forward strand.
TTCCGGGCTGCTCGGCCACCAGGCTGATGCGCACGATCGACTTGATGCTCTTGAAACCATACTTCCACGGCACCACCAGCCGCAGCGGTGCACCATTCTGGTTGGGCAACTCGCGGCCATACATGCCTACCGCAAGAACCGCCAAGGGGTGCATCGCTTCGTCCAGCCGCAGCCCTTCTCTATAAGGCCAGTCGATCAGCGCAAAACCCGAGCGTTGGCCAGGCATATGCTCCGGGTCTTTCAGCGTTTCAAAACGCACGTAACGTGCCTTCGACGTCGGCTCGACCTGCTTCAGTACCTGAGCCAATGGGAACCCCAGCCACGGGATGACCATCGACCAGGCCTCTACACAACGCAGCCGGTAGATGCGCTCTTCAAGCTGGTAGGGTTTGACGAAGTCTTCCAGGGCATAGCGCCCAGGCTTGCCGACTTCACCATCCACCACAACCGACCAAGGTTCGGTTTTCAGGCTGTCGCCATTGGCCGCCGGGTCGCCCTTGTCGGGGCCGAACTCATAGAAGTTGTTGTAGTGGGTAGCGTCCTTGAACGGCGTGATCGCCTCCCCTTTGGCCGTGACTGCCTGCCACTGCGTGGCGCCGAGCTTTTCCGTGAACCAGCCAGGCGCCCTACCCGGCTCGACATCGGCATAACGGCTGGCCTCGGCCGCACGACCAACACTGGGCAATGCGCCCAGGGCCAGGCCGGCCAACGAGCCACCCAACAACGTACGACGGGACAGGTAAATGCCTTCGGGGGTGATCTCCGATGCCTTGCACTCGGACGACCTGGGAAGCTTGATGAGCATGAGCGGCTCCATAGCACTGGGTAACGGACGTACCAGTAAGACTATGGAGCCGGCGGGTTATTCCAGCGTTAAGCGTTTTTTACGCTTTACGTCGGCGCGACTTGAGCAGGAACTGGATAGGCCCCGAAGCCGCGTAGGCGAGGAAGATCAGCAGCAGGATACGCGGCGGGTCGCTGAACACCACGGCAAACACCAGCACCACGGCAAGAATGGCCACAAATGGCACACGGCCCTTGAGGTCCAGCTCCTTGAAGCTGTTGTACTTGATGTTACTGACCATCAGCATGCCTGCAGCCGCCACCAACAGCGCCACCAGGAACGACAGCTTGGAGCCCTGAATACCGTAGTCGCTGAACGCCCACACGGTGCCGGCCACAACACCCGCGGCAGCCGGGCTGGCCAGGCCGATGAAGTAGCGCTTGTCGGCGGTGCCGACCTGGGTGTTGAAGCGTGCCAGGCGCAGCGCGGCGCCGGCAACATAGATGAAGGCGACCATCCAGCCAACCTTGCCCATGTCACCCAACGCCCAGCCGAAGGCCAGCAAGGCCGGGGCCACACCGAAGGCGACCATGTCCGACAGCGAGTCATACTCGGCGCCGAACGCGCTTTGGGTATTGGTCATGCGCGCGACACGGCCGTCGAGGCCATCGAGCACCATGGCCACGAAGATGGCAATGGCGGCAAAGGCGAAATACTTGCTCGCTTCACGCGGGTCGCCAGCGCTCAGGGCGCTCTGTGCGCTCATCGAGCTGATGATGGAATAAAAGCCGGCAAACAGGTTGGCGGTGGTGAACAGGTTGGGCAGCAGGTAGATGCCGCGGTGGCGCACCTTGCGACCTTCGGCGTCATGGCCTTCTTCAACGTGCTCATCGACCGGTAGCAGGCTTTCGGCGTCGGAGGGCTTGTTCGGCTCTTCGGGACGTTCGCTCATGGAGGGTACCTTGCAACAGGATGGAAAATGTTCGACACGGGCCCGCGAAACAGGTTCTGACGGCAGGCCACTGGTCTGCTTTATACCAGATGCTGACTGCCAGAACGAAAAAACGCGGCCGAAGCCGCGTTTTTCATGTTGCGATGCTACTTAGTTCTTGGCTTTGTCGACGATCTTGTTCGCCGAAATCCAAGGCATCATCGAGCGCAGTTGCTCACCGATGATCTCGATGCCGTGCGAAGCGTTGTTACGACGCTTGGCGGTCATCGATGGGTAGTTGGTGGCGCCTTCGGAGATGAACATCTTCGCGTACTCGCCGTCCTGGATGCGCTTCAGTGCGTTGCGCATGGCCTTGCGGGATTCTTCGTTGATGACTTCTGGGCCGGTGACGTACTCACCGTACTCTGCGTTGTTGGAGATCGAGTAGTTCATGTTGGCGATACCGCCTTCGTACATGAGGTCAACGATCAACTTCAGCTCGTGCAGGCATTCGAAGTAGGCCATTTCTGGCGCGTAGCCAGCTTCAACCAGGGTTTCGAAACCGGCTTTGACCAGCTCTACGGTACCGCCGCACAGAACAGCCTGCTCACCGAACAGGTCGGTTTCGGTCTCGTCCTTGAAGGTGGTTTCGATGATGCCGGTACGGCCACCACCCACGCCAGCGGCGTAGGACAGGGCGACGTTCTTGGCGTTGCCCGAAGCGTCCTGGTAGATCGCGATCAGGTCAGGGATACCACCGCCCTTCACGAACTCGGAGCGCACGGTGTGGCCCGGCGCTTTCGGCGCGATCATGATCACGTCCAGGTCGGCGCGCGGCACAACCTGGTTGTAGTGGATCGAGAAGCCGTGGGAGAAGGCCAGGGTAGCGCCCTTCTTGATGTTCGGCTCGATTTCGTTCTTGTACAGCGTGCCCTGGAACTCGTCCGGGGTCAGGATCATCACCAGGTCAGCCGCAGCGACAGCGGTAGCAACATCGGCAACTTTCAGGCCGTGGGCTTCAGCCTTGGCAACGGTAGCCGAACCTTTACGCAGACCGACGGTAACGTCTACACCGGAGTCCTTCAGGTTGCACGCCTGAGCGTGGCCCTGGGAGCCGTAACCGATGATGGCGACTTTCTTGCCCTGGATGATGGAAAGGTCGCAGTCTTTATCGTAGAAAACTTTCATGAAAATACCCCTGGTTATATCTCGGCCCCCTGCGGAGCCATCGCTAATTTTTAAATTCAGATGCTGAGCACTTTGTCGCCACGGGCAATGCCGGTAACGCCGCTGCGCACGGTTTCGAGAATCGATGCGGTGCCGATGGCCTGGATGAAGCTGTCCAGTTTGTCGCTGGTACCGCTCAGTTGTACGGTGTACACACTGGCAGTCACATCGACGATCTGGCCACGGAAGATATCCGTGGTGCGCTTGATCTCGGCGCGCTGGGCACCGGTGGCCTTGACCTTGACCAGCATCAGCTCGCGCTCGATGTGGGCGCTTTCCGACAGGTCGACGAGCTTGACCACTTCGACCAGCTTGTTCAGGTTCTTGGTGATCTGTTCGATCACTTCGTCATGGCCAACGGTGGTCAGCGTCAGACGCGACAGGGTCGGGTCTTCGGTCGGCGCCACGGTCAGGCTTTCAATGTTGTAGTTGCGCTGGGAGAACAGGCCGACCACACGGGACAAAGCACCGGGTTCGTTTTCCAGCAGCAGGGAAATGATATGCCGCATATCAGGTACGCTCCGTCTTGCTCAGCCACATGTCACGCATCGAGCCATCCTTGATCTGCATCGGATAGACGTGCTCACTGCGGTCAACCGCGATGTCGATGAATACCAGGCGGTCCTTCATCGCAAACGCTTCTTCCAGCATCGGCTTGAGGTCCTTCAGGCTGGTGATGCGGATACCCACATGGCCATAGGCCTCGGCCAGCTTGATGAAGTCAGGCAGCGACTCGACATACGAGTGCGAGTGACGACCGTTGTAGGCCATGTCCTGCCATTGGCGGACCATGCCCAACACCCCGTTGTTCAGGTTGACGATCTTCACCGGCAGGCCGTACTGCATGCAGGTGGACAGCTCCTGGATGTTCATCTGGATGCTGCCTTCGCCGGTCACGCAGGCCACGTCCTGGTCCGGGAAGTTGAGCTTGATGCCCATCGCCGCCGGGAAGCCGAAGCCCATGGTGCCCAGGCCACCGGAGTTGATCCAGCGGTTCGGCTTGTTGAAACGGTAGTACTGCGCCGCGAACATCTGGTGCTGACCTACGTCGGAGGTGACGAAGGCATCGCCTTTGGTCACTTCGCACAGGGTCTCGATGACTTTTTGCGGCTTGATGACATTGCCGTCGCCCTTGTCGTAAGGGAACAGCTCACCATTGCCACGCCACTCGTCGATCTGCTTCCACCAGGCATCCAGCGCGGCCTTGTCGGGCTGCTCGCCGATTTCCTTGAGGATGCCGAGCATTTCGCTGAGCACGCTGTCGACCGGGCCAACGATAGGTACATCGGCTTTGATCATCTTCGAGATCGACGCCGGGTCGATATCGACATGGATGATCTTGGCATTCGGGCAGAACTTGGCCGGGCCGTTGACCACGCGGTCGTCGAAACGCGCACCGACGGCGAAGATCACGTCGGCATTGTGCATGGCCATGTTGGCGGTGTAGCTGCCGTGCATACCGAGCATGCCGAGGAACTGGCGATCAGTACCCGGGAAGCCGCCCAACCCCATGAGGGTGTTGGTGACAGGCAGGTTCAGCGACTTGGCGATTTCGGTCAGCGCTTCGGAGCCACCGCCCAGGATCACACCGCCACCGGCGTAGACGATTGGGCGCTTGGCAGCCAGCAGCATCTCGGCCGCCTTGCGGATCTGGCCGGAGTGGCCACGGACCGCCGGGCTGTACGAGCGCAGCTTGACCTTTTTCGGGTAGACGTATTCGAACTTTTCAGCTGGGTTGGTCATGTCTTTTGGAATGTCGACCACGACTGGACCTGGGCGACCGGATTGCGCCAGGTAGAACGCCTTTTTCAGAATTTCAGGGATCTCGGTCGGGTGCTTGATCATGAAGCTGTGCTTCACGATCGGCCGCGAGATACCGATCATGTCGGTTTCCTGGAAGGCATCGGTACCTACCATGGTGCTTGGCACCTGGCCGGACAGGATGACCATCGGAATCGAGTCCATGTAGGCGGTGGCAATACCGGTGATGGCATTGGTCGCGCCCGGGCCGGAGGTTACCAGCACCACACCGGCCTTGCCGGTGGCGCGGGCGTAGCCGTCCGCCATATGGGTTGCCGCCTGTTCGTGGCGAACCAGGATGTGTTCCACTTCCGGTTCTTTGAACAGCGCGTCGTAAACATGCAGGAGAGCACCACCAGGGTACCCGTAGATGTGCTTAACGCCTTCGTCACGCAAGAAGCGGACGACCATCTCAGCGCCAGATAAAAGCTCCACGTTGTTCACCTCTAAAACGCCAGAATACCGCCCCTTCAGGACGGGTCTTAATAGGTTTACTGCCAAGCAGAGCATGAGCGAACGTCAGCACTGACTGAGCAAGTATTGGGAGCGCCCCAGAGTGTTGCGGGGTTTTCCCACCCAGCGCGAGGTAACGCGTTGCGGGGTGTAACAGGTCGGCGCGGGTGTGCGCCTCATGATCTGCTTAGCGGGTCTGCTTCTGGCAGTCCCTCTAAAGCGGAAGTTGGATTCTTGTGATTCGGCGCGCACAAGTCAAGAAAAATTATTGCCAATTTTTCCCCGAGATGAATTCTTGCAACCACTAAAAATCGCTTCAGCAGCAGAATTAATAAGATTTCCATAAAAAAGGGCCACAATCTGCGGCCCTTGACGAAAAAACTGAAGAAATCAGGCAGAAGGAGCGATCAATTGGTCAAAAGCTGCCAACAGCCGGCGCAGCTCACGACTTTGCTCCGGCCGGTCAGCAAACACCGTTTCGGCCATGACCAGGATGCTGGAGGCATTTGGCAGCGGCTGGCCGAGCTCGATGATGATCTTCATGCGTTGCAGGAAGATCCATTGCAGCCATTGCTCGAAACGCAAGGTATCGACGGCGAAGGGCACCGTACTGGCCAGCGCCTCGTCGCTCGGTGGCTCGTCCTCCCACCAGCCTTGCACCTGCAGCTCACGCTCGATCAGCAGCAGGTGGTCGGCGATGTCCAGAATACGTTGCTCGATCATCAGGAACTGACCCGCGCTTTTTGCCGGGCCAAGGCGGCGCCAGCGCTATCGCCCTGTTTTTCACGGGCTTGTGCGATGGTGTTCCACAGTTCGGCCTGCAGGCTGGGGCGGCCATTGGCGTAGGTCAGGGCGCGACGCGCCAGCTGCTCGGCCTGCGGGGCATCGCCTTGCGACAAACGCACCTGGGCCAGGCGGTAGAGCACCTGCGGTTCGCGCGGGGCAATGCGCTGGGCACGCTCCAGACTGGAAGCAGCGCCGTTGAAATCGCCACTGCCCTGCTGGGTGGTGGCAGTGGTCAGCAGTGCCAGTACTGGGCCGTCCAGTTGCTCGTCAGCCGCCAGGCCACCTGCAGCCGTGTTGCTGCGCGGAATACCGGTGGGGGCACTGGTGCTTTGTGGGGCGCTGTTCATCGCCGCGATATCGAACGGTTCGTCGGCGATCGGGTTGGGGTTGGTGGTCATGGGCGCCGACGTGGCCGGCCCGGTAGCGATCGGCCCCGGCGTGATCGGCGCGGTGCTGATCGGCGCCGCGCCATTGGACGCCGGGAAGGTCTGGATGCCCGAAGCGCCTGCGCCCTGCGGGATCATCACGGTGACGCCGGAATCCTCAGGCATTGTTTGCGCTTGCGCGGTGCCAGCGTTGTAACCACCCGCCGGGCGGTTGGCAGACACGCGCTCGCTGTTCGACACGCGGGTGCTCGAATCGACCACCGGAATATTGCCGCGCGGGACGCTGGAGCACCCCTGGAGCACAGCCAGCGCCGTCACGGCAGGAAACAGCCACTTGTTCACGTCACACCTCATCAATGCAGCCTGCGCTTAATTCATCCAGCCCTTGACCCAGTCCATGACCGATTCAGCTGGATTCTGCTCACCGCCACAGGTTGCGCCGGCGGGCGGTTCACTGCCGCGAATATACGGCATCTGTACCGCTCCCGGACAGCTGCCGTCAGACCCTTGGCCGCTGTAGGGGTCGATCCAGGCCTGTACCACGTTGTCCGGTTGCGGCATGTCCAGCGGCAGCGGGTCGGCCTTCTTCATGAAGCTGGTCCATACCTGCAGGGCACCGGTGGCGCCGGTGAACGGTGTTTTCCCGTTATCGTCGCGGCCCATCCACACTACCGCCAGCAAATCCTGGCTGAAACCAGAGAACCAGCTGTCGCGCGAGTCGTTGCTGGTACCGGTCTTGCCCGCCAGGGTCAACGAGCGCGGCAAGGTGTTGTACACCGAGCGCCCGGTACCTTCGCGCATCACTCGCTGCATGGCGTTCTGCACCAGGTAGATGGCACCCGGGTCGAAGGTTTGCTGGATCTGGAACGGGTAGCGCTTGAGCGGTTCGCCCTCGGCGGTGAGCACACTGCGAATACCGCGCATCGGCGTGTTGAAGCCACCATTGGCAATGGTCTGGTACATGGTCGCGACCTGCATCGGCGACATGCCGCCAGCCCCCAGCAGCATGGCCGGGAAGGCTGGCCAGTCGACATTCACCCCCAGCCGGCCGATGGTCTTGATCACGTTTGGCACCCCCACTTCCAGGCCGATCTTGGCAGTCGACAGGTTGTAGGAATTGGCCAGCCCCTGGTACAGGTAGATCGTGCCGTGCGGGCGGCGGTCATAGTTTTGTGGGCGCCAGACCTGGCCGTCGCCACCTTTGACCGAGAACGGCTCATCCTGCACCCAGCTGGTCAGGGTGTACTTGCTCGGCTGCTCCAGCGCGGTCAGGTAGACAGCCGGCTTGACCAGCGAGCCGATCGGCCGCGAGGCATCGATGGCGCGGTTGAAGCCGGCGAAACCTGCCTGGCGGCTGCCGATCAGGGCCTGTACCTCACCGGTTTCCGGGTTGGTCACGACCATCGCCGATTCGACCTCGTCCGCCCCTTTGCGCCCGGCCAGGCGCTTGAACGTCTCGCTCATCGAGGCTTCGGCCTTCATCTGCAGGATCGGGTCGAAGCTGGTAAAGATACGCAAGCCTTCCTCGGTCAAGTCTTCATCGCGGTAGTCCTGGCGCAACTGCCGCTTGACCAGGTCGAGGAAGGCCGGGAACGAGCTGTCGGCCAGGCTGCCACGTTTGGTCACGCCCAGCGGCATTTTCTTCGCTGCATCGACCTCCTCTTGGCTGGCCACGCCTTGTTCGGCCACCAGGTCGAGCACCAGGTTGCGGCGGGCCAGGGCACGTTCAGGGTAACGCCGCGGGTTGTAGTAGGACGGGCCCTTGACCATGCCCACCAACAAGGCGATCTGGTGCAGCTTCAACTCCGACAGCGGCTGGCTGAAGAAGAACTGGCTGGCCAGGCCGAAGCCGTGCACGGCACGCTGGCCGTCCTGCCCGACAAAGACCTCGTTGAGGTAGGCCTCGAGGATTTCGCGCTTGTCGTAATGCAGTTCGAGCAGCACCGCCATCATCGCTTCGGTCACTTTGCGGCTAAGGCTGCGCTCGCTGTTGAGGTAGAAGTTCTTCACCAACTGCTGGGTCAAGGTACTGCCACCCTGGCGCATCGAGCCGGATGAAGTATTCACCCACATGGCCCGGGCGATGGACTTGGGCGACACGCCATGGTGGCTGTAGAAGTCGCGGTCTTCCGTGGCAACCAGGGTCTCGAGCAGGTACTTGGGCACCTGGTCGATCTTGATCAGAATGCGGTCTTCAAGGTTTTTCGGGTAGATACCGCCGATCATCAGCGGCTCCAGGCGCACCACGTCAAGCGCCTTGCCATTGGCCCCGGAAAGGCCGGCCACGTAATCGCCGGAGAAGCGCACGCGCACGAATTGCGCGGGCTCCATGCCCTCGTAGAACTGGAAGCCACGGGTGTTGAGGTCGACGGTATTGCCGTTGACGGCGGCCGCCCCCGGCCCATTGGCCGCGCTTTCACGCCGGTAGCCAAGCGCGTCGAGCTCGGTGAGGAAGTCGTTCTTGCTCAGTTTCTGGCCGGTGAACAGCTCCAACGGCCGTGCATACACCTTGGCCGGGATGGTCCAGCGCTTGCCAGAGAACTTCTCCTGGACAACGGCATCGAGGTAAACCGCGAAGCCGGCGACGATCACCAGGCCTACCAGGCTGAGCTTCAAAGCCCAGCCCAGCCAGGCGCGGGAGCGGCCGGTCGGGCGTTTTTGAGGGGTACGGGGAGTTCGGGTTCGAGTCATGACGGCGGATTATACGCACTTTGGAAAGACTGGGCAGGCGGCCCGGCGGTAGGCAGGGACGGCACCATTGACCATAATGATGCATTCGAATTCCCTGCCCCCGGAAGGATTTGCCGTGAGCCAAGCTCTTATCACTGCGTTGCAGAACCCCGCCCTGTACCCCCACCCCGTGGACGGGTTCCAGCTCATCGAGACGCATATCTCCTGGGTGCTGCTGACGGGCGAGTACGCCTACAAGATCAAGAAGCCGATGAACTTCGGCTTTCTCGACTTCACTGGCCTGGACCAGCGCCAGCATTTCTGTAACGAAGAATTGCGCCTGAACCAGCGCCTGACCGACGGCCTGTACCTCGACGTTTTGCCGATCACCGGTAGCGCCGATGCGCCGCAGCTCGCCGGCGAAGGCCAGGCCATCGAATATGCCCTGAAGATGCGCCAGTTCCCCCAAGGGCAGATGCTCAGCACCTTGCAGGCCAATGGCGAACTGAACGCCACGCACATCGACCAGATGGCCCGGCAGATCGCCGAATTCCACCTGCAGGCGCCGCGGGTACCGGTCGAGCACCCACTGGGCACGCCGGAGGCCGTCATGGCGCCGGTGGAGCAGAACTTCGAGCAGATTCGCCCGTTCCTCAGCGACAAGGCCGACCTGCAACAGCTAGACGCCCTGCAAGCCTGGGCACGCAGCAGCTTCGAGCGGCTGCATGGCCTGCTGGAAAAACGCAAGGCCAATGGCTTCATTCGCGAATGCCACGGTGACATTCACCTGGGCAACGCCACGCTGATCGATGGCCAGGTGGTGATCTTCGACTGCATCGAATTCAACGAACCGTTTCGCCTGACCGACGTCTACGCCGACACCGGCTTCCTGGCGATGGACCTGGAAGACCGCGGCCTCAAGTGCCTGGCCCGGCGCTTCATCAGCCAGTACCTGGAACTGACCGGCGACTACGAGGGCCTGGAGCTGCTCAACTTCTACAAGGCCTACCGCGCACTGGTACGGGCCAAGGTTGCCCTGTTCAGCATGCCGGCCAATGCCGATGGCGTGCAGCGTGCCACCACCCTGCGCACCTACCGCAACTACGCCAACCTGGCAGAAAGCTACAGCGCCATCCCTTCGCGCCTGCTGGCCATCACCCACGGTGTATCGGCAGTGGGCAAAAGCCACGTGGCCATGCGTATGGTCGAGGCCCTGGGCGCGGTGCGCGTGCGTTCCGACATAGAGCGCAAGCGCTTGTTCGGCGAACAGCAGCAGGTTGAGACCGCCCAGCTCAGCACCGGGATCTATGCCGAGGAGGCCAGCACTGCCACTTACCGGCGCCTGCACGAAGTCGCCGCGACCGTACTGCGGGCAGGGTTCCCGGTGGTGCTGGATGCCACCTACCTCAAACGCGAACAGCGCCAGGCTGCGGCCGAGGTCGCCAGCCAGACTGGCGTGCCGTTCCTGATTCTGGACTGCCACGCGCCGGACGCGGTAATCGCCAGCTGGCTGCAGCAGCGCCAGGCCGAGAACAGCGACCCGTCGGATGCCACCCTGGAGGTGGTCAAGGCGCAACAGGCCAGCCGAGAGGCGCTGGATACGCAGGAGCTGGTGCAGAGCACCCACGTTGACACCCAGACCGCTGGCAGCATGGACCAGGTGATCGAGCAGATTCGCCAGCGTCTGCCTGGCTTGTAAGCTAGCCGGCTTCCTGGGCCGGTCCTTCGCGGGCTTGCCCGCTCCTACAGGTAAACCACAGCCCCTGAAGGCTGCGCCGAACCTGTGGGAGCGGGCGAGCCCGCGAAGAGGCCGGCACTGGGCATCTCATCGCCCCGATGGCAAAAAGCCGCGTATTCCCCAACCCCCGCTACACTCCTCTCTGACCTGCTCGCGATTTATCTCCCCATGACCCGTTCAGCCATCGCAAGGAGGCTCGATGAACGATGAATTGCAGCATCTGAAAAACCTTGGCAAGACCTCTGCGCAGTGGCTGCATGCGGCCGGCATTCACAGTGCATCGGATCTGCGCCGCCTGGGTGCGGTGGGTGCATACCAGGCCGTGAAGACGCGAGGGTTTCGCGCATCGAAGGTGCTGTTGTATGCCATAGAAGGCGCCCTGCTGGATATGCACTGGAACGATTTGCCACTCGAACGCAAGGAAGCCCTCAACCAACAACTGGATGCGAAAACACCCGCGCAAAAAAATCCAAAATAAGCGCGAAAAGGGGATTGACGGCTAAATGAGAATTGTTATGATTATCACAACTGGTCGCGAGACTGGTTGGATAAGCTAAGAGCCCCTGGTTCGGACTCTCAGATTATCTCCTCATCAGGCTAATCACGGTTATTGACCCGGCAATTTGCCGGGTCTTTTTTTGCCCAAGGTTTCCATGTCTTATCGTTTTAGGTGCGCGCAATAATCCTGCTCTGTCATCGCCGCCGTGTACCACACGTAATCGGCCTCACCTGCTTCAACCTTCTCGCCCACCTCGGCCAGCATCAGCACCTTGCTCGCACCCTGCGCACCCAAGTCACTCAGGTGCAACGGCACGCCCAGGTCCTTGCGCACGTGATAGGCCCCGGCAAACAGCAGTGCCGGTTGCGGCGCCGCCAGCAAGCGCTCGGCCATGCGCCGGTCACGCTGCTGCTGCACGGCCAGCATCGCCGGTAGCTGGCTTTCCGGCAGCATCCCGCAATGCCCGGCGCGTACCTGCTGCAGCAAGCTCGCCCTGACGGTCGCCGCATTGGATTTCTCGCCCGCCAATGGCGCTGGCTGCCGGTAGGCGTGGCGCATTTCACTTGGGGAAAGGTTGGCGGCCAGCAGCGGGATCTGCTGTTGCAGGGCTGCACGCACGATGGGCCCGTACAACTGCCAGTCCCAGCCCTCCTGCCACGCCAGTGCCATGGGCAAGTCTGCCGGCAAGGGTTGCCCTTTGAGCCTGTCCACCCGCGGCTGCTGTTCAGGTTGCAGCATCTCCAGCAATAGGCTGCCCTGGGCACGCTGGCTCTGCAGGGCGCGCAGCAACCACACTTGCAGTGCGTGGTGGTCGGGGTTGTCATGTTTTTCGCCGACCAGTACTCGCGGTGCGGTAGCCAAACGCTGCACCAGTTGGTCCGGGCTGATTACCTGCCCGCTGCCGAGATCGACCACCTGCCCAAGCTGGGCATGCGTGCGCCCTTCGGTGCTCTGCCAGGCAGGCAACGGTGGCAGGCTGGCCTGGCAGCCGCCCAATACCAGTAACATGCACAGCGAAAAACCGGACAACAGCGGGTGTCGCATTGGCAGAAGCTCCATGGGTAGCGGCCGCTCACGACCACGATCGGGCCGGCTTTAACGGGTAATGATCAGCGGGTGGCCACGCTCAGGATGTGCCTGCACCAGCACGTCGATCCCGTACACAGCTTTCAACGCTGCCGGCGTCAGCACCTGTTCAGGCGAGGCAAAGGCATGGCAACGCCCCTGCTCCAGCAACAGGATCCGGTCACAGTAGCGCGCCGCCAGGTTCAGGTCATGCAAGATCACCAGCACCGCGGCGCCGCGGTCGGCAAAGCGGCGCACAGCCTCCAGGGTAGTGTGCTGGTGCAGCGGGTCGAGCATCGAGGTGGGCTCGTCGAGCAACAAGGTAGTGCCCTGCTCCCCCGGCCACAACTGTGCCAGCACACGGGCAAGGTGCACGCGTTGCCGCTCGCCTCCGGACAACGCCAGGTAACTGCGCCCTACCAGGTGCCAGGCATCTGCTGCCTGCAACGCCGCTTCGACAATTTCGGCGTCGCGCCGCTGCCCGGTGCCGTGCGGCATGCGGCCCATGGCCACCACTTCCTCGACGCTGAACGAAAACCCCAGGCTCGACACCTGAGGCAATACGGCCAGGCGCCGGGCCCGCTCTTGTCCAGGCCAATCACCGAGGCCGCGCCCCTGCAACGTCAACCGCCCACGGTCTGGCACCAGCTCGCCACACATCACGCCCAACAGGCTGCTCTTACCCGCGCCGTTGGGGCCGAGCACGCCCACCACCTGGCCGGGGGGCAATTGCAGATCAATGTCATGCAGCACCTCGTTGCTGCCCCGCCGCAAGTGCAGGCCCTCGGCATGCAACATCAGCTGCGCCCTCGCACCAGCAGGAACAGAAAGAACGGCGCCCCGACAAAGGCCGTGACAATACCGATCGGCAACTCGGCAGGTGCCAGCAGCAGCCGTGCCGCCAGGTCGGCAAACAGCATGAGCACACCGCCAGCCAGCAGCGAGGCTGGCAACAACACCCGGTGATCCGGCCCGGCCAGCAAGCGCACCAGGTGCGGCACCACCAGGCCGATGAAGCCGATCAGGCCGGCAGCCGCAACAGCCGCACCCACCCCAAGCGCCGTGCAGAACACCAGTTCGCGCTTGAGCCGCTCCACATCAACGCCCAGGTGGCGGGCCTCGGATTCCCCCAAAAGCAAGGCATTCAGCGCTTTGGCCCGCCGTGGCAGCCACAGTGCCACACCCGCCGCCACCAGCAATAACGGCCATAGCCGGTCGTAGCTGGCACCGTTGAGGCTGCCCAGGTTCCAGAAGGTCAACGTGCGCAACGTGGCGTCATCGGCCAGGTAGGAGAACAACCCCACCACCGCGCCGCCCAGTGCCGTCATCGCGACCCCGGCCAGCAGCATGGTGGCCACGTTGGTCTGCCCATCGCGGCGGCCCAGGCGGTAGACCAGCGCCGTCACGCCAAGGCCCCCGACAAAGGCACAGAACGACAGCAAATAGGGTGCAATGGCCTCTGGCAGGCCGCCGAACCAAGCCCCGCCGACAATAGCGAGCGCCGCGCCCACGGCCGCCCCGGCGGCCACCCCGACCAAACCCGGATCGGCCAGCGGATTACGGAACAACCCCTGCATGGCGACCCCGGACAACGCCAGCACCGCGCCCACTGCCAGCCCAAGCAAGGTGCGCGGCAGGCGGATCTGGCCAAGGATCATTTCGGCCTGCTGCAAGCCGTCGGCGGTAACGGGCAGGCCCATCAACCGCAGGCCCGCGCGCAGGGTATCGAACAGCGGCAGGCTGACCGGCCCCAGCGCCAGCGACAGCCACACCGCCAGCAGGCACAGCAGGCTCAGGCAAATGAACAACGTACGTGGCTGAACCCGCTGTTTCATTGTGCGAAGCTGGCCTTGGCTGCCGGGTAGAAGGTAGCTGCCAGTGATTGCAAGGTCGCCGGCAGGCGCGGCCCAAGCCCACCGACCAGCAGCGTGGGGTCAAGCGATACCAGGCGTTGCCCACGCACGGCACGCGAAGCCGCCAGCGCCGGGTTTTCTTTCAACAAAGCCTGCAGCGCCTGCTCATCGGCCAGCGCCCGGTCGGAAAACACGATCACATCCGGGTCCAGGGCAGCCAATGCTTCGTTCGAGAACTGCTTGTAGCCCTGATGCTCTGCCAGGTTGCGCCCACCGGCCTGGCCCAGCAGCCAGTCACCGGCGGTGCCCTGCCCGGCGATCAGCGGCTTGGCCCCAGCGTGCCCGACCAGCAGCAACACCCCGGGTGCCTTGTGCTGCGCCTGGGCCTGCTGGACCTTGGCCTGCAAGGTTTGCAGTTGCTGATGGTAACCCGCGCCCAGCGCAGTGGCCTGGGGTTCTGCACCCAGCAGTTGCCCCAACTGCTTGAGGTTGCTGTCTACCGCCGCCAGCTCGGCCTTGCTGGAAAACAGCTCGACACGCACACCGGCCTTGCGGATTTGCGCCAGTACCGGCGGCGGGCCCATTTCTTCGGTACCCACCAGCACATCCGGGCGCAGGCTGAGCACGCCCTCGGCCGACAGCTGGCGCTGGTACCCCACGCTGGGCAGCGACTTCAACGAAGCTGGGTGCTGACTGGTCGTGTCCACCCCCACCAGCCGCGCTTCACCACCTAACGCGCATATCCACTCACTCAGCGCGCCGCCGGCGCTGACCCAGCGTTGCGGCAGGTCTGCCGCCAGGGCCTGGCTAGAGAGCACAAGGCTTGCACACAAGGCGAGCAAAGCGACGGGACGACGCATCATCGGGTTCCTTCTGAAGGCGAGCTGCACGCCTTGTGGCGAGCGGCGGAACTGCGCACCATGGACGGCCGAACGCAGCGAATGCGGGCAATTTGATAATTATTCGCATTGACGCGTCAAGCCATCATCTGTTTCACGAGTCGTACTGCCATGCATTTTCTTTGTACCTCACCCAGCCTGGCCGAGGGCCAGACACGCGCCTTCAGCGTAGACGGCCTGCAACTGTTCGGCGTGCGCCGCCAGGGCCAGGTCTACCTGTACCGCAACCGCTGCCCACACAAGGGCATCCCGTTGAACTGGGCACAGGAGCGGTTTCTCGATGACAGCGCGAGCCTGATCCAGTGCGGCCATCACGGCGCGCTGTTCCTGATCGAGAGCGGCGAATGCGTGGCCGGCCCCTGTGACGGTGAGCAGTTGCAGGCCCTGGGCTGCCATGAAGACACCCAGGGCGTCTGGCTCAAGGGTTGAGCAGCACCGGCAAGCGGCGGTCGATGACGATACCCTGCGGGTCCAGGCGCGTGCCGTATGCCAGCACTTGCACCCCGCCCGCCACCGCAGCACGCAACGCCTGGGCGTAAGCGGCATCGATCTCCTCGGCAGGGCGCACCGCGTCGATGCCGGTCAGGTTGACGCAATACAGTTGCACCGCCCGTATGCCTTGGCTGGCCAGCTTCGCCAGCTCGCGCAGGTGCTTGGCCCCGCGCTGGGTCACCGCATCGGGAAACGCCGCAACCGGGCTATCGGGGTAGCCCAGGGTCACGCTCTTGACCTCGACGTAGGCCGGGGCACCGTCGAACTCCAGGCGGAAGTCGATGCGGCTGCCCTCCTCGCCATACGCCACCTCACGCCTGAGTGCCGTGAACCCGGCCAGCTCGGCGATCGTACCGGCGTGCAGCGCCTCTTCCACCAGGGCATTGGCCCGCCCGGTATTCACGCACGCCAACCGGCCCTGTGGGGTTTCGCTGATTTCCCAGGTGCCCGGCAGTTTGCGCTTGGGGTCGTTGGAGCGGCTGAACCACACCCGCCCGCCTTCACGCATGCAATTGAGCATGGAGCCGGTATTCGGGCAGTGGATGGTCAACTGCTCGCCGCTGGCCAGTTCGATATCGGCCAGGAACCGTTTGTAGCGACGCAGCAGGCGGCCGTGTTCGAGTGCAGGTGAAAAAAGCATCAGCCTTGCCAGCTCCGCAAGCCACGGGCAATGCGATGCACCGCCTCCTCCAGGCGCGGCAGGCTTTGCGTGTAGGCAAAGCGCACATGGTGCCCGGCCAGGTGGCGACCGAAGTCCAGGCCCGGGGTGAAGGCCACGTGTTCGGTCTCCAGGAAATGCCGGCAGAAGGCAAACGCATCACCGCCATAAGCGCTGATATCGGCATATAGATAGAACGCCCCCTGCGGCTCAACGGCAATGCGGAAACCCAGCTCGCGCAGCGCCGGCAGCAGGTAGTCGCGGCGGCGGGCAAATTCGGCGCGACGCTGTTCGAAGATGGCCAGGGTTTCGGGCTGGAAGCACGCCAGCGCAGCATGCTGTGCCATGCTCGGCGCACTGATGTACAGGTTCTGTGCCAGTTTCTCCAGGTCGGCCACGGCCTGCGGTGGCGCCACCAGCCAGCCAAGGCGCCAGCCGGTCATACCGAAATACTTGGAAAAACTATTCAGGACAAACGCCGAATCATCCATTTCCAGCACGCTGGGCGCATCCATGCCGTACGTCAGCCCATGGTAAATCTCGTCGACTACCAAGTGGCCGTGCCGTTCACGGGTGGCCTTGGCCAGGCTGGCCAGTTCGGTACGGCCCAGCACCGTGCCGGTCGGGTTGGCCGGCGAGGCGACCAAGGCGCCAACGGTATCCTGGTCCCAGTAGCGCTGCACCAGGTCGGCGGTCAACTGGTAGTTCACCTCCGGGCCGACCGGTACCAGTTGCGCCCCGCCTTCTACCAGGCGCAGGAAGTGGCGGTTACACGGGTAGCCCGGGTCAGCCAGCAGCCAGTGCTTGCCGGGGTCGACCAGCAGGCTGCTGGCCAGTAACAGGGCGCCCGAGCCGCCTGGAGTAATGAGAATGCGCTGCGGGTCGATGTTCAGGCCATAACGCTGGGCATAGAACCCGGCTATCGCTTCGCGCAGCGCCGGCAGGCCGCGTGCGGCGGTATAGCGGGTGTGGCCGGCGGCCAGCGCGGCCTGGCCCGCAGCCACAATCGGTGCTGCGGTGGTGAAGTCCGGCTCGCCGATTTCCAGGTGGATCACGTCGTGGCCGGCCGCTTGCAGCTCGTTGGCCCGCGCCAGCAGTGCCATGACATGGAAAGGTTCGATGGCGCGGCTGCGCGCGCTGTAGGGGTGGGCCATGACCTTCTCTCAATAGCGGCTAAACTGGAGATTCTACCTGCGTAAGCAATCGAACGTACCGCTCAGGCCGGTGTCAGTTAGCAGGATCGGGCGGGCTAGCGCACCCCCGATCTATCTGGTAAGTTCGGCGGCTCGCAGTCGCAGGGCCGGCGGTCGCCGGAGATGGAGCATCCTGCGCATTGGATCAGATGAGTGAGAGGCGGTCTATTCATGTCCACCGTAGAAAAGCAAAAAACCGGTCAGACCATGTACGGTGTCGAGCCTTACGTAGAGTCCAAGGGTGAAGAATACATGGGTGAGCCCATGAAAAAGCACTTCACCAAGCTTCTCGGCGCCTGGAAGCAAGAGCTGATGACCAGTGTGGACCGCACTGTGGATCACATGAAGGACGAGGCAGCCAACTTCCCCGACCCGGCCGACCGTGCCAGCCAGGAAGAAGAATTCGCCCTTGAGCTGCGCAACCGCGACCGCGAGCGCAAGCTGATCAAGAAAATCGACAAGACCCTCGACAAGATCAAGGCCGACGAATACGGCTGGTGCGAGTCGTGCGGCATCGAGATCGGCCTGCGCCGCCTGGAAGCCCGCCCTACCGCCGACCTGTGCTTCGACTGCAAGGAAATCGCCGAGAAAAAGGAAAAAACGGTCGGCAAAGGCTGATCTTTCTTCCCACCGAACGGGGCGCATCATGCGCCCCGTTGCATTTGTATACCCAGCCAGACCATGACCAACTCCAGCTACATTGGGCGCTTTGCCCCCACCCCCAGCGGTTTCCTGCACTTTGGCTCACTGGTGGCTGCACTCGCCTCCTGGCTGGATGCCCGGGCGGTCGACGGCCGCTGGCTGCTGCGCGTGGAAGACACCGACCCGCCCCGGGAAATGCCCGGCGCCCGTGACGCCATCTTGCAAACCCTCGAACGCTACGGCCTGCACTGGGACGGCGAAGTGGTGTTTCAAAGCCAGCGCCACGACGCCTATGCCGCGGTGGTCGACCGCCTGTTCAACATGGGCCTGGCCTATGCCTGCACCTGCTCGCGCAAGCAACTGGAGGCCTATGGCGGCATCTACCCAGGCCTGTGCCGTAACGCCGGGCATGCGCGCGAGGGTGCGGCGATCCGCTTGCGGGTGCCAGAGCTGATCTACCGTTTCAGTGACCGCGTACAAGGCGTTTACCAGCAACACCTGGGCCGCGACGTGGGCGATTTCGTGATACAGCGCCGCGATGGCCTGTATGCCTACCAGCTGGCGGTGGTACTGGACGACGCCTGGCAAGGTGTCACCGACATCGTGCGCGGTGCCGACCTGCTCGACAACACCCCGCGCCAGTTGTACCTGCAAGAGCTGCTGGGCTTTTCGCAGCCGCGCTATCTGCACATACCGCTGATCGTGCAGCCGGACGGCCACAAGCTTGGCAAGTCATACCGTTCGCCGCCGTTGCAGGCCGAGCAGGCGACGCCGCTGTTGTTGCGGGCGTTGCGGGCGCTGGGGCAGGCGACTGACCCGCAGTTGCTGCTGGCAACGCCGGCTGAAGTATTGGCCGTGGCCCGCCAGCAGTGGCGGCCCGAAGCGATTGCGCAGCGCACGACGGTGCCAGAGGCTGAACTGCGCTGAGGCCTTGCCGGCCCTATCGCAGGCAAGCCAGCTCCCACGGGGATCGCATCAGGGCTGGCAGGTGTTTGTCAGAAGGTATGCAGCGCCTGTGGTGATCCTGTGGGAGATTCTATGGTTCCTGGCAAGGGTAGCCGCTGCATCTTCAGTGCCTGTGAGATCGAGCGCCGCCCGCG
>NZ_RHQO01000007.1:0-123140 GCF_003935475.1 Pseudomonas sp. p99-361
GGGCGGCGCTCGATCTCACAGGCGCTGAAGATGCTCCGGCTACCCTTGCCAGGAACCATAGAATCTCCCACAGGTACAGCGCAGGCCTCAAGAACTGCACGGTCTTGGTAGGAGCGGCCTTGTGTCGCGATGGGCTGCGCAGCAGCCCCAATCAGTGTGACATCACACACAAGTGAACAACATTACGGTAAACCGGCGCTTGAATGCGTTCTGCTCAGCGAATGCCGGACTGGCGCAGCGCCGCCGGTTGGAAATCGGCTTTGCTGGCACTGAAGCCGAAGTCATAAGCACGCTTCTCTTCGTTCTTCATACCTAGCGCCAGGTAACGACCAGACTGCAGGTCGTAGATGGCCTCCAGGGTGTACCACGGTACCTCGACATTGTAGTAAGGCTGGGCATGCGCCTCGGACACGCGCCACAGCTGGCCACGGCCATCGTACTGGTCGATCACTGCGGCCTGCCAGGTGTCTTCGTCGATGTAGAAGTCACGCTTGGCGTAGATGTGCCGCTGCCCCGGCTTCAGTGTGGCGACCACATGCCAGACACGGCGCAGCTCATAACGGGCCAGGTCCTGGTTGATGTGCCCGGCCTTGATGATGTCGGTGTACTTGAGCTTGGGGTCATCGAGCTTGAAGGCGTTGGAGGCGATGTACAGCTCCTTCTTGCCCTCCAGCTTCCAGTCATAGCGGTCTGGCGCGCCGTTGTACATGTCCAGGTTGTCCGACGTGCGCAGGCCATCAGCGGCGGTACCCGGGCCGTCGTACGACACCTGTGGCGCCTGGCGCACTCGGCGCTGGCCGGCGTTGTAGATCCAGGCCTTGCGCGGATCCTTGACCTGGTCGAGGGTTTCGTGCACCAGCAGTACGGTACCGGCCAGGCGCGCCGGGGCGGTAACTTCCTGCTTGAAGTAGAACAGGATGTTGCCCGGGTTGTTCGGGTCGTAATCCTTCATCTTGTCGCGGAAGACGAACTGGTCGGAAAAGTACACGGGGTTGAAGGAGCCGTTCTGTTGCGGGGTGGCCTGGGTAACCAGGCGGCTGACGCTGCCACCCCGGTAGCGGGTGATATGGTTCCAGATCACCTCCAGGCCGCTTTTCGGAATGGGGAACGGTATCGCGGTGCGGAAGTTGCTCAGGCCGTTGCCGCCTTCCACCAGGGTGGTCTTGGTGGCGTTCTCCTTGATGGCGGCGAACACGTCGGCAGGCACAGTGGAACCGCGGTGGGTCTTGAATACCGGGATCTTGAAGGTGTCCGGGTAACGCTTGAGCATGGCCATCTGGCCTGGCGAGAGCTTGTCCTTGTACTGCTCGGCGTTTTGCGCAGTGATGGTGAACAGTGGCTTCTCACTGCCGTACGGGTCGGACAGGAAGCCTTTGCCATCGACGCTGCCTGCGGTTTTCGACAAGGGCTGCCATGGGCCGATCGAACCATCGGCGTTACCGGCCTTTTCGGCGCCCATCGGGGTCAGCGTGCTACCCAGCTTGGCCGCCTCGTCGGCGGATACCGCAGCCATGACGCTGGTCGCCAGCAGGGACAGGCTCAGCACACCGGCTTGCAGCAGACTTCTGGTCTTGTTCATGTCGTGTTGTCCTGGATCTGTGGGCTTAGAAGTTCACGCCGAAGCTGAGGGCGACAAAGTCGCGGTCATCCACGGTGCTGTACTTGCCGTCGAAGAAGTTGGTGTACGACAGACTCGCCGTGTAGGTGTTCTGGTACTCGGCGTCCAGGCCCAGGCTGACTGCCTTGCGGCCTTCCTCGAAGTTGCCGCCAGGGCCTGGCGAATAGCCCGACACGTCGTGCGACCAGGCCACGCTCGGTTTCAGGTTGACCCCGGCGAACACGTCGTTGTAATCCCAGATCACGCGGGCGCGGTAGCCCCACGAAGTGCTGGTGGTGTAGCCGTCGTTCTCGCACTTGCGGTTCAGGTTGGCGGTGGAGGCACCCGCACCCGCGCCGGCGATGGTGCTGCTGTTGAGTGCCTGGCAGGTATCTGCGCCGCCGGTGGCGGGCAGCGGGCCTGGGCCGAATACCGGGTCACGGCCGTAACGGGTATCGTGCGCGTTCTCCAGGCCACCGACGTGGGTCACACCCAGCTCGCCGACCACGGTCATGCGGCTGGCGCCCATCACCTGGTCGAAGAAGTGCGTGAGGGTCGTCTGGAACTGAGTGATCTCCTTGCGACGGTAGCCATGCAGGTCCTGGCCAGGGGTGCCTGTCAGCAGCGAGGCGTTGCTCAATGCGCCACCAATCGGGCGAACCCCGGCAAACAGGATGTCCGTGGTATTGAGCTGCACCGGTGCGTTGGGCCGGTAGCTGATTTCGCCGCTCCAGGCGGTGCCAGTGGGCAATGTGGTGGAGAAGCTCAAGCCATACAGGCGAATGTCTTCCGGGTATTCGACGAAGTACTCGGAATTGCCGGCCACGATCAGCGGCGCCAGCGCCCGCAGTTGCGCAGGCAGCGCGCTGAGCCCTGCAAATACCGAAGGTGCGGCCCCTGTGGCGCTGAAGATTGGCGCACGGCTGTGGTAGTTCATGAAGTAGGCACCGAACTCGGTGTCCAGCGGCTCGAACATGTAGCGCATGGCCACACCGAACTGCCCGCTGTCACGCGCATCGCGGTCGGCACCACGCCGCACCATCACGCCCTCTTCGTTGATGTTCACGCCGCGCGTGGCAAGAAACTGCTGGGCGGCGCCCGGTACCGTGCGGCTGCTGTTAAGCACGCGTAGGTTGTCGGTACAGCCATCGGCGATGATGTCGGGTTGCGAGAAGAACGTGCCGCAGTTGTCGACGACCGTCTGGTCCCACTCCAGCTGATAGAAGGCCTCGGCCGACAGGTTGTCGGTCAGGCTCTGGGAGATGTAGAACATGTTGACCGGAATCAGGCCTTCCTTGATCTCGGCACCCGGGCGGCGGAACGCCGACACGTCGATGGGGTTGATCGCGTTGATGCCGCCACCGATGAAGGTACTTTCGCCCCAGCTGACCACCTGCTTGCCGAGGCGAACCGAGCCCGGCTGATCACCGATCGAGTAGTTGTGGTAGACGAAGGCGTCGAGCAGTTCGGCGCCGGACGATTTAGCCCCCTCCTTGCGGTTGGAATCGCTGATGTCCTTGAACTCGCGACCTTCGTCCTTCAGCTCGAAGTCATACCAGTACTTGCCGCGCACGAAAACGCCGGTATCACCGTACTTGAGCTCCAGGTCGTGGATACCCTTGAAGATCTTGGAGAAGGTTTCGCCCTTCTTGAAGTTCAGGTGACCGTCGTCGGAGGTCTGCGACAGGCCCTTGCCGCCGTTGTTCACCCCGATCAGGTTCCGGTTGGGGTTGGCGGTCGACCAGCTGGCGCCAATGGAGAGCGACGAGTCGAACTGGCCTTCGATTTCACCGATGTTGAAACTGACAGCGAAAGCAGGACTTGCGAGCGTGGAAGCGATGCTGACGGCCAAGGGCAGCTTGGCCCGGCGCCAGAACGGATTTGCAGATTTCATCGACGCTACTCCATGTACTTTATTGTTATGGCAGTGAGTCCTTTCAAGAACGGCCCGAGTGACCGGTTTGCAGGCTTGCGCCTGCGGCGGCACGGCTAGCGCGTGACGCCCTCCCCCATTCCTGAAAATCCCCTGGCCCCGACTATAGCCAGCAAGGCACAGGCGCTTGATCCCTCTAAAGTGTGATTTGCGCTCCGTGCCAACCACTCGTTGGGTTTTTTCCTTGATCGCGTGCTGGCAGTGCTCAAGGATGGCGCATTTTTACCATTTGGCAAGGCGCCAGCCGCTCTAGAACGCGGGTCGCGTTCTGTCGCACGCGACCCGCCCCGGGTTTACAGGGTGGACAGGAAGGCGCTGTTGCTAGCCTGCCACTGCACGATGTCCTGGCGTATGCGCTTCTTGTCCAGCTTGCCGACACTGGTCTTGGGAATTTCAGTAACAACGGCGATCTGGCTGGGAATCGCCCATTTGTTGATATGGCCTTGCTCGACGAACGGCTTGAGGTGGTCCTTCAGCGCTTTCGCATCGATCGCCATGCCCTCGCGCACCACCAGCAGGGCAAACGGGCGCTCGCCCCACTGCGGGTCGGCCACCCCCACCACCGCGACTTCGCGCACGGCCGGGTGGCGGCTGACCAGGTCTTCCAGGTCGAGTGACGACACCCACTCGCCACCGGTCTTGATCACATCCTTGATACGGTCGCGTATGTCGATGTAACCCATGTTGTCGAGGGTGGCGACGTCGCCGGTGTGCAGCCAGCCGCCCAGCCACAGCTCTTCGCTCTTTTCCGGCTCCTTGAAGTAACCCTGGGTCAGCCACGGTGCACGCAGCACCAGCTCGCCCTGGGTTTCGCCATCGGCGGGCAGGAAGTTGCCGTCGCCGTCGACAATCGCCGCCTCCACCAACGGTACCGGCACCCCGGCCTTGATACGGTAGGTGACGCGCTCATCCTCACTGCCGGCCTGCAACTCGTCGTTCAGGTGCGCGGCGGATATCAGCGGGCAGGTCTCGGACATGCCGTACGCTGCGGTCAGCTGGATGCCGCGGGCCAGCGCCGCCTGGTACAGCGACCGGTTCAGCGAGCTGCCGCCGATGATGATCTTCCAGCCGCCGAAGTCCTGGCCTTGGGCAGTCGGGCAGTTGAGCAGCATCTGCAGGATGGTCGGCACACAGTGGGAGAAGGTGACGTTCTCTTCACGCCACAGCCTGATCAGCATCTCGGGCTCGTAACGACCGGGATACACCTGCTTCATGCCGAGCATGGTGGCCGCGTAGGGAATGCCCCAGGCATGCACGTGGAACATCGGCGTGATCGGCATGTAGACGTCATCGCTGCCCAGCAGGCGCACGCTGTCGATACTGCCGGTGACCGAAGCCTCGGCCAGGGTGTGCAGCACCAGCTGCCGATGGGTGAAGTACACGCCCTTGGGGTTGCCGGTAGTGCCAGTGGTGTAGAACGTGGTCGCCACCGAGTTCTCGTCGAAGTCGGGGAAGTCGTAGCTCGGGCTGGCGGCGGCGAGCAGTTGTTCGTACTCACCCACCAGCCCGGGCAGGTCGGCGACCTGGGCCGGGCCATCGGTCAGCAGTACGGTCTTGTCGACAGTGGTCAACTGCCCGGCGATGGCCTGGTACAGGCCGACGAAGTCACTGTTGACCAGCACCACCCGGTCTTCGGCGTGGTTCATGGTGTAGAGGATCTGCTCGGGTGACAGGCGCACGTTGATGGTATGCACCACGGCGCCGATCATCGGGATGGCAAACATGCATTCCAGGTAGCGGTGGCTGTCCCAGTCCATGACCGCCACGGTGTCACCGGCCTTGACCCCGGCCTCGGTCAGCACGTTGGCCAGCCGGGCGATACGCTCGTTGAGCTGTGGGTAGGTCAGCCGCATCTGGTCGCGGTAGACGATTTCGCGGGTCTTCTCGTAGCGGCTGCCAGACATCAGCAGGCGCTTGATCAGTAATGGATAGGCATAGGCGCCCTCGGCGGGCTTGATGATGCGGGTCTGCAACATGGATATCCCTTTTCTTGGAAGCGGGCCGGAAAAGTCGGTGGGGAGCTGATCTGGGGAGTTACTGTAGTTCGCCAATGTGACGGCCAAATCAGCCGAAGGAATGATTTGCCTGGCCAAGGTATGAGCCGCGAGGCGTTGACGGGCGGCGAGGTTGAGCTGGACACTGCGCCGGGAGCCCACCACAAACCCACCCCTGCCCAGGAGATGTTCATGCCCAGCCCGCGTCGCGCCGTGTTTCTCGACCACCAGTCCCTGGACCTCGGCGACCTGGATCTGTCGCCCCTGCAGCAGCAGTTCGACCAGTTCGAGCTGTTCGCCGCCACCGCCCCGGAACAGGTCGCCGAGCGCCTGCAGGGCGCGGTAGCAGTGGTCAGCAACAAGGTTGTGCTCGACGCCGCCGTGCTGGCCGCAAACCCGCAATTGAAGCTGATTCTGGTGGCCGCCACCGGCACCAACAACGTCGACCTGGCCGCCGCCCGCGCCCAGGGCATCACGGTGTGCAACTGCCAGGGCTACGGCACGCCGTCTGTCGCCCAGCACACCCTCGCGCTGCTGCTGGCGCTGGCCACGCGGCTGTGCGACTACCACCAGGCGGTGGCAGAGGGGCAATGGGCCAAGGCCAACCAGTTCTGCCTGCTGGATTTCCCGATTGTCGAACTGCAGGGCAAAACCCTTGGCCTGCTTGGCCACGGTGAGTTGGGCGGCGCGGTGGCGCGGCTGGCCGAAGCGTTCGGCATGCGCGTACTGAGCGGGCTGATCCCCGGCCGCCCGCAGCGGGCCGACCGGCTGCCGCTGGAGGCGTTGTTGCCGCAGGTTGACGCGCTGACCCTGCACTGCCCCTTGAACGAGCACACCCGGCACATGCTGGGGGCGCGCGAGCTGGCCCTGCTCAAGCCTGGGGCGCTGGTGGTGAACACCGCGCGCGGCGGCCTGATCGATGAGCAGGCCCTGGCCGATGCGCTGCGCAGTGGCCACCTGGGCGGCGCTGCCACCGACGTATTGAGCGTGGAGCCGCCAGTCAACGGCAACCCGCTGCTCGAAGCCGGTATCCCGCGCCTGATCATCACCCCACACAGCGCCTGGGGCGCGGTGGAGGCGCGCCAGCGTATAGTCGGCCAGCTCAGCGAGAACGCCCAGGCCTTTTTCGCCGGGCAGCCACGCCGCGTGGTCAGCTGAGCCAGGCGCCGGGCTCTGCTACACTGCGCCACTTTTTTCCAGGAGGCGTCGTTCATGGACCCGCGCAGTGAAGTATTGCTCCGCCAGGCGGAGCTGTTCCAGGGCCCGCTGCTGCTCGCAGGCGCCCCCGCCGACGGCTTGCTCGGGCAGTTGCCCGAAGCCCGCGCCTGGTCGTGGCACGCCGGCGACCAGGCCGTGCTAGAAGGCCGCTTTGCGGGCCGCAGCCAGTATGGCGTAGAGCCCCCGGCGGGCGCGTTCGACAGCGCCGTGCTGTTCCTGCCCAAATCCCGCGAATTGGCCGCCTACCTGCTCAACGCCCTGGCTTCCCGCCTGGCGGGTCGCGCGCTGTACCTGGTCGGTGAAAAACGCGGTGGCATCGAGGGCGCGGCCAAGCTGTTGCAGGCTTTCGGCAAGCCGCGCAAGCTCGACAGCGCGCGGCATTGCCAGTTGTGGCAGGTGACGGTCGACCAGGCCCCGCAGGCGACACCGCTGCAGAGCCTGGCGCAGCGCTTTGAACTGGCCCTGGAAGACGGACCGCTGCAAGTGGTCAGCCTGCCCGGTGTGTTCAGCCACGGCCGCCTGGACCGCGGTACTGCGCTGCTGCTCAAGCACCTGGACAACCTGCCCAGCGGCCACATGCTGGACTTCGGTTGCGGTGCCGGGGTGCTGGGTGCCACAGTCAAGCGCCGTTACCCGCACAACCGGGTGACGTTGCTGGACGTGGATGCCTTCGCCGTGGCGGCCAGCCGTCTGACCCTGGCTGCAAACGGCCTGGAAGGTGAGGTGATCAGCGGTGATGGCATTGATGCAGCACCGCTCGACCTGAGCCTGATTCTTAGCAACCCGCCGTTCCATACCGGGGTGCACACCAATTACCAGGCCTCGGAAAACTTGCTGAGAAAATTGGCGGTTCATCTGCGAAAAGGGGGCGAAATGCGCTTGGTTGCCAATAGCTTCCTGCGCTACCAGCCGCTGATCGAAGGGGCGCTGGGCAACTGCCAGATACGCGACGAGGCGGAAGGCTTCCGAATCTACCAGGCCGTGCATGGCTGAAAACAGCGCTTGCCGAAAGCATTTTGCCAAGGCAGAATCCGCTCCGTCCTAGGGGAGTAGTCTCCCGCGAGCCCACCGCTCGCCCGGTACGCGTCAACATACTTGGTCCACAGACCATGGCGCGTGCGACCCCCATGCCCACGTGCATGGAGAGATCCGCATAGACGGATCCGGGGTTTGACAAGACCTATGACACGCACACCTTACCCGGGGCGGGAAGGCTGTACGTGTCATAGCCGTGTCGACCCGCCCCCGTAGGAATCCTGATGCTGGAATCTCTGTTGGTCCCCACCGCCATCGTTGCGCTCGCCGAAATCGGCGACAAGACGCAGCTGCTCGCACTCATTCTCGCCGCGCGCTTCCGCAAGCCCTGGCCGATCATTGCCGGCATCATCGCCGCCACCCTGGCCAACCATGCCGCAGCCGGTGCCGTAGGGGCGTGGGTCGGTAGCTTCTTCAGCGATTCGGCCCTGCACTGGATCCTGGCCGCGAGTTTCACCGCCACGGCGCTGTGGACCCTGGTACCGGACAAAATGGACGATGACGAGAACCCGGCGCGCCGCTTCGGCCCGTTCCTGACCACGCTGATTGCGTTCTTCCTCGCCGAAATCGGTGACAAGACCCAGGTCGCTACCGTGATGCTGGCGGCCCAATACCCGCACCTGATCATGGTCATCATCGGCACCACGCTGGGCATGCTGATTGCCAACGTACCCGTAGTGCTGGCGGGCAACTTTGCAGCCGACAAGCTGCCGCTGACGCTGATCCGTCGCCTGGCGGCCGCGGCGTTCTTCGTACTGGCGATCGTGGCCGTGTACTCGGCGATGAAGGCCAGTGGCTGGGTCGGGTAACCGGAAATGACGGGGGGGCGCCGTGCGCCCCCACGCTTCAAGCGATCATGGCTTGGCCGCGGCCTGATACAGCGGCATCACCTTGGGAACGGCCGCCTGCAGCGAGGCAATGCGGCTGGAAGATGCCGGGTGAGTGCTCATGAACTCGGGCGGGGCGCCTTCGGACGCCTTGCTCATCTTGTTCCACAAGGTGATTGCGGCGTTCGGGTCGTAGCCGGCACGGGCCGACAACTCCAGGCCGATCAGGTCGGCTTCGTTTTCGTTGGCCCGGCTGTTGGGCAGGGTCATCGCGTAGTTCACCACGGTGTCGGCCATGGCCATGCTGTTCTGGCCCAGGCCGAAGATGGCACCCGCCCCCTGGCGCGCCATTTCCACACCATAGGCCTTGGACATCGCCTCGCGGCTGTGCTCACGCAGGGCGTGGGCGATTTCGTGACCGACAACCGCGGCAATTTCTGCATCGGTGAGCTTGAGCTGATCGATCAGGCCGGTATACACGATGATCTTGCCGCCAGGGCCGCAGTTGGCGTTCAGTTCATCGCTCTTGATCACGTTGACTTGCCAGTCCCACTGCGCGGAATCCGGGCGGAACTTGGGGGCCTGGGCAATCAGCCGGCTGGCGATGGCCTGCACACGCTTGGCATCGGCACTGGACTTGTCGAGCACCCCCTTGCTGGAGGCTTCACCGAGGGTCTGCTGGTACGACTGGGCGTACATCTTGTTGACTTCATCGGTGGAGAGCATGCTGAACATGTACTGCTGGCGCTCGACGCCGACAGCACCGCCACTGGTGGTATTCACCGCCTGGCAGCCGCCCAGCACGATGCCAGCACTCAACAGGCTGACGACAAAAGACTTACGCATGAAAACACTCCCTTTTTTGCATGCGCCGTATCCTAGGCCGACTCGCCGGTAGCCGCCATAGCCGCAGGGAAGATTTTCATCACCAGCACCGGCCACCCATCAAAGCGGGGTAAGACACTCCGGCGCATCCAGCTTCGGGTCATTGACGAAATTCGCCAAGGCCCTTTCGCGCAGTGGCGCAGGCGGGCTGGCCAGCAGTTCGTGCAGGCGGGTAACCGGCGTATCCGGATCGAGCCAGGCAGCCTGGCCCGCATCGTCGAGGATCAGCGGCCGGCGCTGGTTCATGGCCGCCTGGGTCACCACCGCGCAACTCAGCCACACCTGGTCCTGCACGGGGTAGGCTTCCCATATGGCCGCAAAGTACAACGAGGCGCCCTCCCCCGGCGTCAGCCAATAAGGACGCTTGCGTACCGTGCCCCGCCACTCGTAAAAGCCGTTGGCCGGCATCAGGCAGCGGCGCTGGCGAAACGCCTCACGGAACATCGGTTGCTCGGCCAGGGTTTCGGCGCGGGCATGAGCGGGGGTGCGGGACAGGTCGGTGAGCCACGCCGGGGTCAGCCCCCAACGCGCCATGGCCAGTTGCTGCTGGCCGTCAAGCTGGCGCTGGATCAGCACCGATGCCCCAGGTGCGATATTCCATTGGGCCGGCTGGCCCGCGGGGAACCCCGGCAGACTGGCAAGGGCCTGGGGCCAGCGAAACAGGGCGTAACGTCCACACATGAGCGAATTCAGAACCTAGCAGATCAAGGTACCGGGGATACTCTCCGGTTCGTCGCCAACCAGTGGCTGGGCCTCATTGTACGCATCGATCAGCTGCCGTGCGTACTCGGCCTGCTCATCGGCGACCGCAAGCCCTAGCAACCCTTGCATGGGCAGCTCGCCGACTGCACCGATCAGGTCACGGCCCACCACCTGCACCGCGATGCCTTCACTGGCGAGCATCCCGGCCAGCATTTCGGCTTCAAGCAGGTTTTCCGGTTCGTAGATCCGCCGCATCATTCGTTCTCGCCGTAGACATCCAGCATCCATTCCTCGCCATGCACCTGCAGCACGAAACGAATCGGCCTGCAGCACACCTGGCAGTCCTCGATGTACTCCTGATCGCCACCGGACAGGTCCACCGTGGTTTCGACCTCTTCGCCGCAATAAGGGCAATCGTAGAACGCAGTTTCGAGCATCGCGGCCTCCGGGGTGACTTATGCGTATAATTGCTGGTCTGTTTACGGGGCCCGTGTGCGTCCGAGCCGTTTTTCGGAGCCTGCCCCTGTTTATTACCCTAGCCGTTTCCAACAAGAGAGCATGATGGGCGAATTCGATGCCATCCGACCCTACGACGACGCTGAGGTACCTGCGGTTCTGGCCCGCCTGCTCAGCGACCCGGCATTCCTCGATATCCTCACCCACTTCCGCTTCCCGCGGGCAGCCGGGGCTTTCGGCTGGCTGCTCAAACCGCTGATCGCCCGCCGCCTGCGCAAGGAATTCGCCGGTGTGACCTGCGTTTCCACCTTGCAGGACAAGGTCGAGTACTACGTTGACCAGACCATCGACCGCGCCACCGACGGCGTCAGCTATTCCGGTGTGGAGCAGTTGAAGGCAGGTACGGCCTACCTGTTCCTGGCCAACCACCGCGACATCGTGATGGACCCGGCCTTCGTCAACTATGCGGTGTACCACGCCGGCCTGCCCACGCCGCGCATCGCCATTGGCGACAACCTGCTGCAAAAGCCGTTCGTCAGCGACATGATGCGCCTGAACAAGAGTTTCATCGTGCACCGTTCGATCAGCGGGCGCCGTGAAAAGCTGGCGGCTTATCAGCTGCTCTCGGCCTACATCAACCACTCGATCCGCAACGACGCCACCTCGATCTGGATCGCCCAGGCCGAGGGCCGCGCCAAGGACGGTGACGACCGCACCGACTCGGCGATCCTCAAGATGTTCCACATGAGCCGCAAGGACGAGGCGTTTGGCGCCGTCATCCAGAGCCTGAACCTGACGCCGGTGTCGATCAGCTACGAGTACGACCCGTGCGACCAGGCCAAAGCCCGCGAGCTGTATATCCGCGCCACCACTGGCAGCTACCAGAAGGCCCCAGGGGAGGACGACAACAGCATTGCCAAGGGCATTACCGGCTACAAGGGCCGGGTGCACATCAACTTCGCGCCACCGGTGACCGAGTACTACGAGGATACCAAGCAGCTGGCCGCGGAGATCGACCGCCAGATCCTGGCTGGCTACCGCTTGTTCCCGGTGCATTACCTGGCCTACGCAATGTGGGAGGGTAAGGACGAAGCCCTGCAGGTACCTGGCGCCGAACAGGTGTTCCCGGCCGACGAACTGGCCAAGGCCAAGGAAGAATGGCAACGTCGGCTGGCGGCCTGCCCTGAAGAGCAGCGGCCGTACCTGGTGTTGCAGTATGCGACACCGGTGCGCAACCAGTACCAGGTCAGGCAGCAGGCGCCGGTTGCCTGACCGATTGCGGGGCTGCCTTGCAGCCCCGCAATCTCAAACCCAAGTGCTGAGCCAGGACAGCAGCAGCGCCATGGCCAGGCAAGCGAAGCCCAGAATGTAGAAGTACTTGGGCACCCGCAGGTCGAAGGCATCCACTACCCCCTCCTCAAACGCCAGGCTCTCGCGGGTTTCGGCCGCGCGCCGCCGCGCGCTTTGCAGCAGCAACCCGCCCGGGCAGGTCAGCAGCAGCGCCAGCACATTGATCAACTTGGTGGGATGGGCGGCCAGAAAACCCCAAAGCACTTGCAAGGACATCACGCAACCTCGGTGTAAGCGACGGCGAAGGCCCGCATTCTACGCAACTCGCCCTTCGCTGCCCGGCATTGGCGACAAACTGTCATTTAATTTCATCTGTCATCGGCTCGTCATCTGAGCAGGCCACCCTGTCGACCTTCCCAAGAGCCGGAGCTATTTCATGCTGCACGCCGAAAACCAGGACCGCCTTTACCTCGTTGCCCAAAGCGAGGAGCAACAGGCGCTGATCGATGGTTTTGCCATCAATGTGCAAGACCGCCAGTGGCTGGTCTACTGCGCGCTGGGCGGGCATGTGCATGCAGACCTGCCGGAGGTGGACGCCGGCACTGGCTTCAGCCTGCTGGATTTCCACATAGAGGCGGCGTGAACCTGCGCCGGCCACCCCACCGGCAAGCGTTGGCGAGGCACAAAAAACCCGCTGCCTGGCGACCAGGCAGCGGGTTTTCAGCAGCGCAGAGGGCTTACTGGGCCAGGATCTGGCCAATGCTCGGGTCTTTGAACATGCGGGTCAGCGCATCGCTCAGAACGTCGCCTACCAACTGGGTGTTGGTGTCCTGGTTCGGTGCCATGCCGAAGCGCTGGTCGAGCGACGCACCGTAACGGCCGCTGTAGCTGCGGCCGCCATTCTTCACGTCGGCACGGAAGGTGGCACCGATCGTGGCTTCGGTCACGTACAGGTTGTCTTTGGGCGACTGGTACTTCAGCTCGGCCAGGGTCACGGTCAACTGCGGCGCGTTGTAGGCGTTGGCCGTAGGCGTGAAGCCGAGCAGGCGTACAGCCGCTTCAGCCTGGGCCTGCAGCTTGGGCACCACGTCGTTGCCACTGACGCTGATGGTGCTGGTTTCAGGGTACATGCCACCACGGGTACCCAGCGACTGCGATGGGCGACCGTCAACCACCCGGACCACCACCGGCTGGCCATGACCGACCGGCGCGAGTTGGGCCTTGAGCGTGGGTTGCGGGTTGAGTTGTTGCGGGCTGTGGGCACAACCGACCAGGCTGAGGCTGGCCACGGCAAGCAAACCGAACAACAGACGTTGCAACATGCGCGTTTCTCCAGAAAATGCGGCTAAGGCGCACAGTATACCCAGCCCCGCATCGGCCAGTCATCGGTCCCAGCCCGCTTGTGACAATGCTTTCATGCACTGCCCGGGCCTGTACTTTGCGCCCGCGCAAGCCGGCATTGGCAGCCGCGCATGCGCCTGGCCTGACAAACGCTGCAATAAAAACCACGAATGGCGACATTTCTGCCCGCGACATCGTTATAATCTCCCCCCGATTATAAGGACGTCTCCTGATCGGGCCCCGCACTCGCCGATTGACCCCGGCAACTTCAACGCTTCGCCCACAGAGAGCCTTCCACTCAGGTCTTGCATCGGCTGTCGTGCCTGCTTTTCCGGCCCTTCACGCTGCATGAACCTGCGGGTTGCCATCGCGCAGTCCCTTTTTGAGGTTCACGTCTCCAAAAGAGCGTGAAAAAACGGTTTTCACAACTTCACAAGAGTGTGGCGAGCAAATGAACAGTCTGGCATGTGTAAAAGCGGCAGATGTGTCCCGAACAGCCCTGAACAGGCGGCAAATGCGCTCATCCTGCATGAGTGCCTGACCCGCTCCATAACGCACGCACGACACCTTGACCATAAGTCGAATTGCCGCAGCCCTGGCAAACGGCGTTCAATACCTGAACCCGAAGACTGGTTGGCGGTGTCCGCGGAAGTTGCAAGAACTGCGAAAAGCCGGACATGGCGACCCTGGCAACCCCAGGTCCTATGCTGTCAATTAGGTAGCTGTAGATTGTGGAGACGCGTTAAATGGCGCAGAACGAATCGGTTGATGTGGTACTGGTAGGCGCGGGCATCATGAGTGCCACCCTGGCCGTACTGCTCAAGGAGCTTGACCCGACCCTGAAGCTTGAGGTCGTCGAGGCGATGGACTCCGGAGCCGCGGAAAGCTCCAACCCCTGGAACAACGCAGGCACCGGCCACGCCGGCCTGTGCGAGCTGAACTACACGCCGCAGGCCGCCGATGGCAGCATCGACATCAAGAAGGCCGTGCACATCAACACCCAGTTCGAGGTTTCGCGCCAGTTCTGGGCCTACCTGAGCAAGAAGGACAACTTCGGCTCGGCGCGTGCGTTCATCAACCCTGTCCCGCACCTGAGCTACGTCGAGGGTGACAAGGGTGTTGCCTTCCTCAAGAAGCGCTTCGAGCTGCTCAAGCAGCACCATGCCTTCTCCGAGATGGAGTACACCGAAGACAAGGCCGTGATGAACGACTGGATGCCGCTGATGATGCCTGGCCGCCCTGCCGACCAGCACATCGCCGCGACCCGCGTGGCCAAAGGCACCGACGTCAACTTCGGCGCCCTGACCCTGAAGCTGCTGAAGCTGCTGGGTGACGCGCCGCACGCGCAGGTCAAATACAGCAAGAAGGTCGTCGGCCTGCGCCGTAACGGCAGCGGTTGGACCGTCAGCATCAAGGACGTCAACAGCGGCGGCAGCCGTGAAGTGGACGCCCGCTTCGTGTTCCTGGGCGCCGGCGGCGCGGCCCTGCCGCTGCTGCAGATGTCCGGCATCCCGGAGAGCAAAGGTTTTGGCGGCTTCCCGGTCAGCGGCCAGTGGCTGCGCTGCGACAACCCGGAAATCGTCAAGCAGCACCAGGCCAAGGTTTACAGCCAGGCCGCCGTGGGTGCGCCACCGATGTCGGTACCGCACCTGGACACCCGGGTTGTAGACGGCAAGACTTCGCTGCTGTTCGGTCCTTATGCCGGCTTTACCACCAAGTTCCTGAAGCACGGTTCGCTGATGGACCTGCCGCTGTCGGTGCGCATGGGCAATATCGGCCCGATGCTGGCCGTGGCCCGCGACAACATGGACCTGACCAAGTACCTGGTCAGCGAAGTGATGCAGTCGATGGAACAGCGCCTGGAAGCCCTGCGGCGCTTCTACCCGCAGGCCAAGGCCGAAGACTGGCGCCTGGAAGTCGCAGGTCAGCGCGTGCAGATCATCAAGAAAGACCCGAAGAAAGGCGGCGTGCTGCAATTCGGCACCGAGCTGGTCTCGGCGCAGGACGGCAGCCTGGCTGCACTGCTCGGCGCCTCGCCAGGTGCCTCGGTGACCGTTTCGATCATGCTGGAACTGATCGAGCGTTGCTTCCCTGAGCAGGCCAAAGGGGCCTGGGCCGACAAACTCAAGGAAATCTTCCCCGCACGCGAGAAGACCCTGGCGACCGATGCGGCCCTGTACCGCAAGATCAGTGCAGATAACGACGCGGCACTGGACTTGGTGGAAAGCAGCCCGGCAGCCAAGCATTACGCCTGACTGGCCCGGTAACGAAAAAACGCCCTTCGGGGTAATGCCAGTCAGTTAAGTAAATGGGGGCCGCTTTGCGGCCCTTCGCGGGCACGCCCGCTCCCACAGGGGTCGCGCATTTCTTGAGTGCAGCGCCAAACGTGTGGGAGCGGGCGCGCCTGCGAAGGGCTGCAAAGCAGCCCCACTAACGCTTAAAGGACAGGCATCACCCTTCGGGGCGTTTTTTTGCCTGCGTGTTGGTCAGCCTGGGCCGCGAGGAGGCGGCACAGGCCAACGATCAACCACGGGCCTGGGCGATGATCTCGATGTATTCCTGCGCATTGCGCTGGTCGGCGATCTGCTCGACGAAGGTTTTGCCGTGTTCGTCCTTGCCATCCAGGTCCAGGCCGGCTTCGACGAAGAACCCGACAAAACGCTGGAAGTCGTCCACACGCAGGCCGCGGTAAGCTTTCACCAGTTTGTGCAGCGAGGGTGAGGTGACGCCATCGGCCGGCTCGAACTGAAGGAACGACTTGATGTAGTCGTCGCTGATTTCGTCACCGATTACCTGTTTCTTGTCTTTACGCATTGCCGGCTCCATCTGGACCATCACGGAATTTCGAAGGCCGGCAGTTTACCCCCCGCAGGCCGCGCGCCTCAACGCGTACGTACGGTGCCCGTGTGCAGGTCGGCCCAGATATGGCCGTTGCCATAGGTGAGGAACTGCACATACAGCGTTTCGTTGCGCAGCAGGTCCATGATCACCCGGTAGTCGCTGAGGGGGTAATTCAGGCTCAAGGTGCGGGTCTTGTCGTCGTACACCGGTTTCTTGAGGCTCTTGGCGGCCTCACCGTCGAATGTCAGCAGCACCTGGGCAATGGTCGCCCCCTTGCTTAGCGGCTTGCCCTTCAGGCGCACTTGCAGCGACGAGGTGATCGGGATCGGCTGCTGGTCGGACTGCCGCTGGGCACCGACTACCACCGAGTAGTCGGTCACTTGCAGCAACTGCTGGCTGGTGGGTGCTTCCTGACGCAGGACCAGGTCGTCCGGGGGCAGGAACTGGCTGTGCAGCGGTGCAGCGGCCAGCGGCAGGCTGATGGCCACCAGAAGGGGGAGAAACGCACGCATGTGAGGCTCCTTGTATGAAGCCGCACTCTAACACGTGGCCGTTTTTACAGGCCCTTGACGGCGAAGATGCCGTTGGCGTTGCGCCAGTAGCCTTTGTAGTCCATGCCATAGCCGAAAATGTAGCGGTCAATGCAGGGCAGGCCCACGTAGTTGGCCTTGAGGTCCGGGCTGGCTTTGCGGTCGTGGTCCTTGTCGATCAGCACGGCGGTGTACACCGAGCGCGCGCCGGCGTGCTTGCAGAACTCGATGATGGCACTGAGGGTATGGCCTTCATCGAGGATGTCGTCGACGATCAGCACGTCGCGGTCGATGAACGACACCTCGGGCTTGGCCTTCCAGAACAGCTCGCCGCCACTGGTCTGGTTGCGGTAGCGCGTGGCGTGCAGGTAAGAAGCTTCCAGCGGGAACTGCAGGTGGGTCAGCAGTTTGCCGGAGAAGATCAGGCCACCGTTCATCACGCAGAACACCACAGGGTTCTTGTCGTGCAGGTCCTTGCAGATCTGCTCGCCCACCTTGGCGATGGCCGCTTCGACCTCAGCTTCGGTGTACAGGCAGTCAGCTTCACGCATGACTTGACGGATATGCTCGAGATCGGCGGACATGGCGCGCTCCGGGGGATTTTGGAAAAGCGGGCAAAGGTACGCATCCGCTCGTCACAGATCAAGCGTTTATGGACTAACGTGCAGAATGACCAGACGACAGCGCAGGCTGAATAGATTAATCTAGCGCGGTTTTTTTGCCCGCCTTTCGGAGCCCCCCTATGCCCACTCGTGAGATCCGCCACCCGCTGATCCGCCACAAGCTCGGCCTGATGCGCCGTGCCGATATCAGCACCAAGAATTTTCGCGAACTCGCCCAGGAAGTCGGCGCTCTTCTGACTTATGAAGCCACCCAGGACCTGCCGCTCGAAACCTACGAGATCGACGGCTGGTGTGGCAAGGTCGCGGTAGAGAAAATCGCCGGCAAGAAGATCACCGTAGTGCCCATTCTGCGTGCCGGCATCGGCATGCTCGACGGCGTACTCAGCCTGATCCCGGGTGCCAAGGTGAGCGCGGTCGGTGTTGCCCGCAACGAAGAGACCCTCGAAGCCCACACCTACCTGGAAAAGCTCGCCCCGGACATCAACCAGCGCCTGGCATTGATCATCGACCCCATGCTGGCAACCGGCGGCTCGATGGTTGCCACCATCGACCTGTTGAAGAAGGCTGGCTGCAAAGAGATTCGCGCCATGGTCCTGGTCGCGGCACCAGAAGGCATCGACGTGGTGGAAAAAGCTCACCCCGATGTACAGATCTACACCGCCTCGATCGACCAGCGCCTGAACGAGCACGGCTATATCGTGCCGGGCCTCGGCGATGCCGGTGACAAGATCTTCGGCACCAAGCAAAAGGACGCCTGAACATGCAGGACGGCTTCAACGACCCGCTCTGGCGCCAGGTCGTTTCGGGCGCGCAGATGCTCTTCGTGGCATTCGGTGCGCTGGTACTGATGCCACTGATCACCGGCCTGGACCCGAACGTGGCGCTGTTCACCGCGGGTATCGGTACCTTGCTGTTCCAGTTGGTCACCGGCCGTCAGGTCCCGGTGTTCCTGGCTTCCAGCTTCGCCTTCATCACCCCGATCATTCTCGCCAAAGGCCAGTTCGGCCTGGCCGAGACCATGGGCGGCGTGATGGCCGCAGGTTTCGTGTATACCTTCATGGGCCTGATGGTGAAAATCAAAGGCACCGGTTTCATAGACCGCATGCTGCCGCCCGTGGTGATCGGGCCGGTGATCATCTCCATCGGCCTGGCCATGGCGCCGATTGCTGCCAACATGGCGATGGGCAAGGCTGGCGACGGCAGCGTGCTGCTGCCGTACAAGACAGCCATGCTGATCTCCATGCCGGCGCTGCTGACCACACTCATCGTCGCTGTGTTTGGCAAAGGCATCTTCCGCCTGGTGCCGATCATCGCTGGCGTGCTGGTGGGTTTTGCCCTGTCATTTGCCTTTGGCGTGGTCGACACGGCCAGAATTGCCGCTGCCCCCTGGCTGGAAATGCCCAACTTCACGGCGCCAGCGTTCAACTGGCAGGCCATTCTGTTCATCGTTCCGGTAGCCCTGGCACCTGCGATCGAGCACATTGGCGGGGTTATCGCGGTTGGCAGCGTAACCGGCCGTGACTACCTGAAGAAGCCCGGCCTGCACCGCACCCTGCTGGGTGACGGCCTGGCCACCACCGCCGCCGGCCTGTTCGGCGGCCCGCCCAACACCACCTACGCCGAAGTGACCGGTGCGGTGATGCTGACCAAGAACTACAACCCGAAGATCATGACCTGGGCGGCGGTATTCGCCATTACCCTGGCGTTCATCGGCAAGTTCGGCGCGCTGCTGCAGAGTATTCCGGTGCCGGTGATGGGCGGCATCCTGTGCCTGCTGTTCGGCTCGATCGCCGCGGTAGGCTTGAACACCATGATCCGCCACAAGGTCGACCTGGCCGAAGCGCGCAACCTGGTGATCGTGTCGGTGACCCTGGTGTTCGGTATTGGCGGGGTACTGATCGGCAGCGGTGATGGCCCGGATGACTGGGGCCTGAAGGGGATTGCACTGTGTGCCATCGTGGCGATTGCCCTGAACCTGATCTTGCCTGGCAATGACGGCTGGAAGCACAAGAAGCTCGAGGATCAGCAGCCTTGAGCCACCCTTGACCTGAGCGCCCACAGGGCAGCAAAACACCCTGTGGGAGCGGGTTCACCCGCGAAAAGGCCGGTTCACTCAGGCCTTTTCACACATGTCCGCCAACACCCTCACCCACTGCGGGTGGTCGTTCAAGCACGGCACCAGCACCAGCTCCCGCCCGCCTGCCTCGACAAACTGCTCACTGCCGCGCATGCCGATTTCTTCCAGCGTTTCGATGCAGTCGGCCACGAATGCCGGGCACATCACCAGCAACTTCTTGACCCCCGCCTTGGCCAGCTCGTCCAGGCGTGTTTCGGTGTACGGTTCGATCCACTTGTCACGCCCCAGCCGCGACTGGAAACTCACCGACCACTTGCCGTCGGGTATACCCAACTGCGCCGCAAACGCTTTGGCGGTCGCCAGGCACTGACCCCGGTAACACACCGCGCGCACCTCGGCGCTGGCATCTTTGCAGCAGTCGGCTGCACGCAGATCATGCTTGCCGCGCGTGCCGCGCGGGTACAGCTTTTTCAGGTGCCGCTCCGGCAGCCCATGAAAACTCAGCAACAGGTGGTCGTAATCCTGTGCCAGGTAAGGTTCGGCGCTGGCCGCCAGTGCCTGGATATACGCGGGGTGCTCGTAGAACGGCTGCAGCACCCGCATTTGCAACGGCAACTGGCGCTCTTGGATGGACTGTTTCGCCAACTCCACGACCGTGGTCACCGTACTGTCCGCGAACTGTGGATACAACGGCGCCAGGGTAACCCTGCGCACGCCCTGCGCTGCCAGACGCGCCAACACATCCTCCAGCGCCGGCTGGCCGTAACGCATGGCTATTTCAACCGGCCCATGCGGCCAGTGCTCGACCATGGCGGCCTGCAGGCGGCGGGTCAGCACCACCAGCGGCGAGCCCTCCTCCCACCAAATGGACGCATAGGCATGGGCCGACTGCTCCGGTCGTTTGATCAGGATCAACGACACCAGCAGCCGCCGCAGTGGCCAAGGCAGGTCCACCACGTACGGGTCCATCAGAAACTGGTTAAGGTAGCGGCGTACATCGGCCACCGAAGTGGAGGCCGGGGAACCCAGGTTGACCAGCAGCAGGGCGTGATCAGTCATGCAGCGTCCTATGTCAGAGGCGGCTGGACAGGTCGTCCAGGGCCGATTGCAGATCATTGAAGCGGAAGGCGAAGCCCGCCTCCAGCAAACGTACCGGGCGCGCACGCTGGCCGCCCAACAGCAAGGTCGACAGCTCGCCCAAACCGGCCTTGAGCAGCAGTGCCGGCACCGGCAATAGCGCCGGCCGATGCAGCGCACGGCCCAGCCGCCTGGCGAACTCGCGGTTGCGCACGGGCGTTGGAGCGCAGGCATTATAAGGACCGCTGGCGTCCTTATGCTGCAAGAGAAAATCAATCAGGGCGACCTGGTCGTCTATATGGATCCACGGCATCCACTGCCGGCCGTTGCCCAACGGCCCACCCAGCCCCAGCTTGAAGGGGATGCGCAAGCGCGACAAAAAGCCGCCATCGCTGGCCAGCACCAGCCCGGTACGCACCAGCACCACACGGATGCCCTGGGCCTGCGAGCGCTGGGCTGTTTCTTCCCAGGCTATACACAACTGGCTGGCGAAATCTTCCCGCACCGGGGGCGAGGCTTCGGTCAGTTCGCGCTCACCGCCGTCTCCGTACCAGCCCACCGCTGAACCGGATAGCAACACCTCAGGGCGCTGTTCGCGGGTACCCAGCCAAGCCAGCAGTTGCTCGGTCAGGGCAATGCGGCTAGCCCACAACAGGTTGCGCCGGGCGGCCGTCCAGGGCCGGTCGGCAATCGGCGCCCCCGCCAGGTTGACCACTGCATCGAGCTGATCGTCTGCTTCCAGTTGCTCAAGCCGGGCGATGCCCCGCACCCCGGCGCCGCAGATCTTCGCCACTTCCTGTGGCCGCCGGCTCCACACTGTCAGCCGGTGGCCCTGGCTGAGCCAGTACTGGCACAGGTGCTTGCCAATCAACCCGGTACCGCCTGTCAGCAATATATGCATGCCTGTGTCCTCGCAGATTGCAGCGTTGGTCTATTTTTAACATCAAGGCACTTTTTTGACCCGACGCTCTCGGATAAACATAGGCCAACCTGTCCGGCAAAGCGGAATTACCTTATACAATATTTTTGCTTTGTACAGGTTTTCCTGACAGCGTAGTCTGCTCATAGCAAGGTTTGAAGAGGCCATCATGACAGTACCTATTGCCATCATTGGTGCCGGTATCGCCGGCTTGTCTGCCGCCCAGGCTTTGCAGAAGGCCGGGCAGTCGGTGCACTTGTTCGATAAAGGCAAGGGCAGCGGCGGGCGCATGGCCAGCAAGCGCAGCGAGGCCGGCGCCCTCGACCTTGGCGCGCAGTATTTCACTGCCCGCGACCGGCGCTTTGTCGAGCAGGTCCAGCAATGGGTGGCCACAGGCTGGGCAGAACAGTGGAAACCCCAGCTGTACAACTACCGCGACGGCACCCTCAGCCCCTCCCCCGACGAGCAGACACGCTGGGTAGGCGTGCCGCGCATGAGCGCGATCACTCGCGGCCTGCTCGAGGACGTGACGGTGAATTTCGACTGCCGCATTGCCGAGGTGTTTCGCGGCAAGCAGTACTGGCACCTGCAGGATACCGACGGCTGCAGCCACGGCCCCTTCAGCCGCGTGGTAGTTGCCGTGCCGGCGCCCCAGGCGACACCGCTGCTGGCCGCCACGCCCAAGTTGGCCGCCGTGGCGGCCGGCGTGCAGATGGAACCCACCTGGGCCGTGGCCCTGGCATTCCAGGCCCCCCTGGATACACCGATGCAAGGCTGCTTCGTGCAGGACAGCGCCCTCGATTGGCTGGCACGCAACCGCAGCAAGCCTGGCCGCGACGAGCAGCCCGATACCTGGATATTGCACGCAACGGCAGACTGGAGCCGGCAGCATATCGACCTGCCCAGAGAGGCAGTGATCGAGCATCTGTACGGCGAATTCGCCGAACTGATCGGCTGCGTGGTGCCCGCGCCCGCGTTCTCCCTGGCCCACCGCTGGCTGTATGCCCGCCCGAGCAGCAACCATGAGTGGGGCGCCCTGGCCGATGCCGACCAGGGCTTGTATGCATGCGGCGACTGGTGCTTGTCGGGGCGTGTAGAAGGCGCCTGGCTTAGCGGCCAGGAAGCAGCACGGCGACTGCTCGAACATTTGGACTGATTTCACCTTATACAAAAAAACTGGTTTGCATAACTTCCGCACTGTGCTGGAATAAACCTGTACAAGTTTTTACAAACGTACAGGTTTTCGGAGGCAGTCATGCAAAACCCGCCCACCCACAGCAAGCCGCGTATTGCCATCAGCGCCTGCCTCACCGGGCACAGCGTGCGCTATAACGGCGGCCACAAGGCCTCCGACCTGTGTCGCAAGCAACTGGAAGAACATTTCGAATGGCTGCCTGTTTGCCCAGAGGTAGCCATCGGGCTAGGCGTGCCTCGCGATCCGATCCGCCTGGTTGGCGACCCGAACAACCCTGAAGTGGTCGGCACCCGCAACCCGGGCATGGACCTGACCGGGCCGCTACGCAGCTATGGCGAACAGATGGCCGCTGAGCTGGGTGACATCTGCGGCTACATTTTCATGCAGAAATCGCCGTCCTGCGGCTTGGAACGGGTCAAGGTCTATCAGCCAAACGGCCACCCTGCGGTGCAGAGTGGTCGCGGCGCCTTTGCCCAGGCCTTCTGCGCGCTACGCCCAGACCTGCCGGTGGAAGAGGAAGGCCGGCTGCATGACCCGGTGCTGCGCGAGAACTTCATAAGCCGTGTCTACGCCTATGCCGACTGGCAACGCCTGCTGGCCGAGGGCCTCAGCCGGGGTGCCTTGGTAAGCTTCCATTCGCGCTACAAGTACCTGTTGATGGCCAACAACCCTCAGGCCTACCGCACCCTCGGGCGCCTGCTCGGCAGCATGAGCAAGGACGATGACCCACAACAGGTGGGCCAGCGGTATTTCAGCCAGCTGATGCAGGCGCTGCGCCGCTGTGCCAGCCGTGGCACCCACTGCAATGTGCTGCAGCACCTCAGCGGCTATTTCAAGGACACCCTCACCCAGCAGGACAAAGCCGAGCTGCAGGCGATCATCGGCCAGTACCAGCAGGGCGTCGTGCCGCTGGTGGTGCCACTGACGCTGCTCAAACACCACCTGCGCAAGCACCCGGACCCGTACCTGCTTCAGCAAACCTACCTGCAACCCCACCCTGAAAGCCTGGGTTTACGCAATGCGGTCTGAGGTGCTGTTACCAATAGGCGAGTTGGCCCGCCGCACCGGGGTGAACCCGGTCACGCTGCGCGCCTGGGAGCGCCGTTATGGCCTGCTGAAACCACAACGCACAGCGAAGGGGCACCGTCTGTACCCACAAAGCCAGGTGGAACGGGTGGAAACGATCCTGGCCTGGTTGCAGCGGGGTGCCTCTGTTGGCCAAGTGCGCGAGTTGCTCGACAAACCAACCAGCAGCGCGCCCAAAGGCGACTGGCAAGCCCGTCAGTACGAGCTGGTCGAAGCCATCGCCGGCCTGTCGCAACGTAACCTGGACCAGCAACTTAACCAGGCCATGGCGCTGTATCCGGCTCTGACCCTGTGCGAACAATTGCTGCTGCCCTTGCTCGACCTGCTCGACCTGCGCTGGGGCAGCTACTTCAACGCGCGGCTGGAGCAGGTGTTCTTCTACGGCTGGCTACGCAGCAAGCTGGGCGCCCGCGTCTACCACGACAACCAGTTGCTGCACGGCCCCGCCGTGCTTCTGGCCGAAGACAGCGAGCGCGCCTTCAGCCCAGGGCTGTGGCTGTGCGCCTGGTTGTTCACCAGCAATGGCATCCCCGTTGAGGTGCTCGAGCAGCCTGTCAGCGCGGCGCAACTGCATAGCGCAGTCAGCATCTTCCAACCCCGGGCCGTGCTACTGCACCTGGGCCCGCGCATGGACGACAAAGCCTTGCTGCGTGCCCTGCAAGGGGTGCCGGTGCCGAAGTTGCTTGGTGGCAGCATGGTTGCACTGCATGAAACCCGCCTCAAAGACAGCGAACTGCCTGACCTTTTCCTGTTCGATACCCCGCAAGCGGCCTTGCGCCTGCTTCAAGCCCATGACCGCCAGCCTGTAGAGATCAATGCCCCATGCACCTGACCTGGCTGCGTAGTGACCTGCGCATCGATGACAACACCGCACTGAGCGCTGCGACCGAACGCGGGCCGACCATCGCCTTGTGGCTGGTCAGCCCCGGGCAATGGCGTGCGCACGACGACGCCGACTGCAAAGTCGATTTCTGGCTACGCAACCTGCGCGACCTGCGCCAGGCGCTGGAAAAGCTGAACATCCCGCTGCTGATCCGCAAGATCGACACTTGGGACCAGGCGCCTCAGGC
This sequence comes from Pseudomonas sp. p99-361, assembly GCF_003935475.1. NCBI lineage: Bacteria > Pseudomonadati > Pseudomonadota > Gammaproteobacteria > Pseudomonadales > Pseudomonadaceae > Pseudomonas > Pseudomonas sp. p99-361. The sequence continues at coordinate 24,697 of NZ_RHQO01000007.1, forward strand.
CGTACTCGATGTTTGCCAACAACACCAGGTGCAAAGCGTGCACTGGAACGAGGAATACGGCATCAACGAGCAGCGCCGGGACGCTGCTACGCGCAAGCTGCTGGAAAAAGCGTCTGTCCAGGCGCACAGCTATCTCGACCAACTGCTGTTTCGCCCAGGCACCATCCTGACCCGCAGTGGCGATTACTTTCAGGTATTCAGCCAGTTCAAGAAAACCTGCCTTGAACACCTGCACCGCAGCCTGCCTGCGCTGGCCCGGCGGGTAAAGCGCCAGGCTGCGCTGAAGATCCACAGTGACCCGATCCCGCAACATATTGACGGCTTCGAAAAAACCCCGCGCGCCTTGCGTGAGCACTGGCCGGCGGGCGAGGCCCATGCACAGCAGCGCCTGTCGCAGTTTCTGGACGAAACCATCGACGATTACCTCAAAACCCGGGATCTGCCGGCAATGCCGGGGACCAGCCAGCTTTCGCCTTATTTGGCCGCCGGGGTAATTTCCCCGCGCCAGTGCTTGCATGGGGCCCTTGCCGCCAACAAGGGCGAGTTCGACAGCGGGAGCACGGGTGTGCAGACCTGGGTCAACGAACTGCTGTGGCGCGAATTCTACAAGCATATCCTTACCGGCTACCCACAGGTCTCGCGGCACCGCGCCTTCCGCAGCCATACCGAAGCCCTGCCCTGGCGCGATGCGCCGGGCGATCTCGAGGCTTGGGAGCAGGGCCGCACCGGCTTCCCCATCATCGACGCGGCCATGCGCCAACTGCTACACACGGGCTGGATGCACAACCGGCTGCGCATGATCGTCGCCATGTTCCTCAGCAAAAACCTGTTGATCGACTGGCGCAAGGGCGAGCGTCACTTCATGCGCCACCTCATCGATGGTGACCTGGCCGCCAACAATGGCGGCTGGCAGTGGAGCGCCTCTACCGGCACCGATTCGGTGCCCTATTTCCGCATTTTCAACCCGGTCTCACAATCGCAGCGTTTCGACCCTCAGGGGCGTTTCATTCGTCACTGGCTGCCGGAGCTTCGCGATATCGATGAAAAAACAATTCATGGTCCGATGAAATCTACGGATCTTTTCGCTGGTAATTCGTATCACAATCCAATAGTGGATCTGGGCAGTAGTCGCCAACGTGCATTGGAGGCCTTCAAAGGCCTGCCGCGGCGGTAACATCAGGGGGCAGAACGTCTTGAATAACTCACGCAGTTTTTGGGTTACAGGCGCAAGCAATGGACTTGGCTTGGCGTTGTTGCAAGGGCTGCTCGACCAAGGCCACCGGGTGGCCGCGAGTGGCAAGGATGCGCCTGCGTTCGAAGCGCTGGGCGAACGCTATGGCCAGCAATTCCTGCAAGTGCCCTGGCAGTTGCACGATGCACAGCAAGCCGCTGACGCTTGCCAGTTGATCGCCCGTCACTGGCACTCACTGGACGGCGTGATCATCAATGCCGGCACCAGCGATTACCTGCCGGGCGATGTGGCTGACAGCGAATTGATCGAGGCCATCGTCACCAGCAACCAGCTGGCGGGCAAGCACTGCCTGACAGCGGTGATGCCCTTGCTGGCAAAGGGTGATTCACCCCAGGTGATGGCTATTTTCAACCGTTATTCGGCCCTGCAGTTGTACGCGCCAAGCCAGGTAACCGCCGGTTGGAACCAACTGCCGCAGTGGGTACGTGAGCAACGTGATGCGCTCAAGGCGTTGGGGATATCGCTGACCGTGGTAGGACCGCAGTCGCTGAAAACGCCAGTGACGCCTGCGCAAGCCTTTCCGGAGCAGTGGACGCCGCAAAGCGCCGCGCAGGAGTTGTTGCGGCGCTGGCCCGCGGCTGAGCCCGAGTTGGTACTGGAGACGCTTGACCTCAGTGGGCTATGGCCGCTGCCGCCAAGGTGACGGCAGGCTCCCCGCCAAGCGCGAACCTGGGTCGCGCTTGGCGGTTGATGGTTGACCCGATCGGGTCAGAGCGCCATGCGGTAATGCAAGCTGTAGCTTTCAACCCCGTCATTGGGTTCTTTGATGCCGGCGTTCGAGTAGTGAATCGCACGCACACCAATTTCATGCCCACCGGCGAAGCGCAGGCCGAAGCCGATGCGGTCTTCGAACTGGAACGACGAACCCAGTTCGTTGCTTTCCAGCTCGGTGCTGGAGAAAGCTGCCACGCCAATGCCCGCCTCGATGTAGGGCTTGACCGACTGGCCGGCAAACTCGTACACGAACACGGGTGCGAACGACAGGCTGTGGTTGCTAGCCGTGTCGTCGCCGTCCCAATAGGTGTAGGCACCGTCCCAATAGCCGGTCACGCGGCCGACGCTGGTCTGCCACCAGCTGGCATCCCAGTTCGACTGCAGCCCCAGCCGGTAGACCATCGTCGAGTCACCGGTCTGCCCTACCGAAACCGATACATCAGCAGCCTGCGCCAATACTGCCTGCCCCATGGTGAAAACGGCAGCCGCCGCCAAGCCCAGCAGTTTCTTCATGAGAAACATCCTTCATCCTAGTGCTGTTTTAATAAGCGCCTCATCTCAGGCAAGGCATAGAAAACGGCAGTGGTACGATAGTTCAGCTTTTCTTCACGTTTTTTTCACATGGCAAAGCTTTGCACATCGTCAGACTTATGCCACAGCACAGGCAGGATTTTTTTCAGGGAAGAGGGATCGGCGCTGGTCCAGAAGCGGGTAGCCTGCGCCGGTCCGGCCGCCAGCAGGCCATTGTTGCCTAGCAGCCGCTGCAACTGGCGGGCGACGGCGGCACCGGTATCGATGATGGCCACATCTGGCGGCACCATGCCGGCCAGCAGCGGCCGCAGGAAGGGGTAATGGGTACAGCCCAGGATCAAGGTGTCACAACCAGCGGCCAGCAGCGGCTCGACATAGCCCCACAGCATCTGGCGCAGCGTCGGGCTGCACAAGTCGCCGGTCTCGATCAGCTCGACCAACCCCGGGCAAGGCTGGGTGATCACCAGCACGTCGCTGGCGAAGCGGTCGAGCAAAGCCGCGAACTTGGCACTTTGCAACGTGCCGGTGGTGGCCAGCACGCCAACCACGCCTGAGCGTGTCGCAGCCGCGGCAGGCTTTACTGCAGGCTCCATCCCCACCAATGGCCAGTTCGGGTACAGCTCGCGCAGATCCGCTGCGGCCGCCACCGTGGCGGTGTTGCAGGCCAGCACCAGGGCCTTGGCGCCTTGCTCGCGGAAGAACCCGGCAATGCGCCGGCAGCGCTCACGGATGTAGTCCGGGGATTTTTCGCCATAAGGCACATGGCCGCAATCGGCCACGTACAGCAGTGTCTCGTTGGGCAACAGGCGCTGGATCTCGGCGAGCACCGACAAGCCACCAACACCTGAGTCCATCACGCCGACCGGCGCCGAGCGCTCAGCCATCGCGCTTGCCGCACACGGCACACGCCGGGTCGCGCTTGACCCGCAGTTCGCGAATACGGGTGCCGAGGGCGTCGATCAACAGCAGCCGGCCGACCAGCGGCTCGCCGAAGCCTGCCAGCAGCTTCATCGCTTCCAGCGCCTGCAGGCTGCCGACCAGGCCCACCAGTGGGCCGATCACCCCCGCCTCGCTACAGGTCAGCTCGGCTTCACTGCCATGCCCATACAGGCAGTGGTAGCAAGGGCTGTAGTCGCGACGCGGGTCAAACACCGACAGCTGCCCCTCCAAACGGATTGCCGCACCGCTGACCAAGGGTTTGCCGGCGGCGAAACAGGCGGCGTTGACCGCCTCGCGCGTGGAGAAATTATCGGAGCAGTCCAGTACCAGGTCGACGGCCGCTACCGCGGCTGCCAGGGTGTCGTCGTCCAGCGCCTGGCGGTGGGCAACCAGGGTGACTTCAGGGTTGATGGCCTGCAGGCGCTGCAGCGCCGAGTCGACCTTGCTCATGCCGACACTGTCGCTGTCGTGAAGCACCTGGCGCTGCAGGTTGGTCAGGTCGACGGTATCGAAGTCCGCCAGGTGCAGTTCGCCAACCCCCGCGGCTGCCAGGTACAGGGCGACCGGCGAACCCAGGCCACCCAGCCCGACAATCAATGCCTTGCTGTGCTTGAGGCGTAGCTGGCCGTCGATGTCGATCTGCGCCAGCAGCACCTGGCGGCTGTAGCGCAGCAGTTCCAGATCACTCAGCATGGCAGGCGCCCCAGGCTGATGCGTTCATGGCCACCCAGATCGGTCCGGCTGGCCACCTCGTTGAAGCCCTGTTCGACCAGCAAGGCCCGTACTGCCGCGGCTTGATCATAGCCATGCTCCAGCAGCAACCAGCCACCCGGCACCAGGTGCCCAGGGGCCTGGGTGACGATCACGCGCAGGTCGTCCAGGCCATCGGGGCCAGCCACCAACGCACTGCTGGGCTCGAAACGCACGTCGCCAGCCACCAGGTGTGGGTCTGCGGCGGCGATGTAGGGCGGGTTGCTGACGATCAGGTCGAAACGCTCACCGGCCAGGCTGTCGAACCAATGGCTGATGCGCACCTGGGCATTGCTCAGGCCCAGGCGCTGCCGGTTGCGCTCGGCAAGCGCAGCGGCCTCTGCCACCCGGTCTACGGCCGTGACCTGCCAGGCGGGGCGCTCGCTGGCCAGGGCCAATGCGATGGCGCCCGTGCCAGTGCCCAGGTCGAGAACCCTGGCTGGGGCTGCGGGCTGCAGTTCGAGGGCGGTTTCGACCAGCAGCTCGGTATCCGGCCGTGGGATGAGCGTGTGCGGCGCGACTTCCAGGTCGATCTTCCAGAAACCTTGCTGGCCAAGGATATACGCCACCGGCTCACCGCCGCGGCGGCGCTGCAGGTACCCGGCGTAGGTCTGCGCGTCTTCGCTGCTGACGATCCGCTCGGGCCAGGTGTGCAGATAACTGCGCGACTTGCCGATGGCCGCTGCCAGCAGCAGTTCGGCATCCAGGCGTTCGGTAGGCGATTCTGGCAACTGTGCGTTGCGCAGCAGGCTGGCGATGATGGTCATCAGTCCCCCAGGGCAGCCAGTTGATCGGCCTGGTATTCGGCCAGCAGCGGCTCGATCACCGCGTCCACGCCACCACTGAGGATGTCGTCCAGCGAATACAAGGTCAGGTTGATACGGTGATCGGTCACCCGCCCCTGTGGGTAATTGTAGGTACGAATACGTTCCGAGCGGTCACCCGACCCGACCAGCAGTTTGCGCTCGCTGGCAATGGCGTTCTGGGCAGCGCTGGTCTGCATGTCGTTGAGCTTCGCCGACAGCCAGGACATGGCGCGGGCGCGGTTCTTGTGTTGCGAACGCTCTTCCTGGCACTCGACCACGATGCCGGTGGGCAAGTGGGTGATGCGGATCGCCGAGTCGGTCTTGTTGACGTGCTGGCCGCCGGCACCGGAGGCGCGGTAGGTGTCCACGCGCAGGTCAGCCGGGTTGATTTCGATGGCCGCTTGTTCGTCTGGCTCGGGCAGTACCGCCACGGTGCAGGCGGAAGTGTGCACGCGGCCCTGGGATTCGGTCTCCGGCACGCGCTGCACGCGGTGCGCGCCGGACTCGAACTTGAGCTTGCCGTAGACGTTTTCACCTTCGACACGGGCGATGATTTCTTTGTAGCCGCCGTGTTCGCCTTCGTTCTCGGACAGAATCTCCAGGCGCCAGCCACGCTTTTCGGCGTAACGCGAGTACATGCGGAACAGGTCACCCGAGAAGATCGCGGCCTCGTCGCCACCGGTGCCGGCGCGGATCTCGAGGAACACGTTGCGGCCATCATTCGGGTCCTTGGGCAGCAGCATGCGCTGCAGCTGCGCCTCCAGGGTCAGCAACTGCTCCTTGGCTTCACGCACTTCTTCCACGGCCATTTCGCGCATGTCCGGGTCACTGTCCTTGAGCAGCGCCTGGGCACCTTCGAGGTCGTCCTGGACTTTGCGCCACTCTTTATAGGCAGCATAGACCGGCTCGACCTCGGCGTACTCGCGGGAATACGCGCGAAAGCGCGTCTGGTCGGAAATGACCTCGGCATCGCCGAGCAAGGCGGTGAGTTCTTCGAAGCGGTCCTGGAGAATTTCCAGTTTGTTCAGCAGCGACGCTTTCATTGCGGGGTTTTGTCCGTCGAGCCCTCGTTGAGGGCAAAGAGTTCCTGGGCCATGGCCAGCGCATCGACGCGCCCCTCGGCCGAGAGCTTTTTCAACTGCACGCTGGGCGCATGCAGGAGTTTGTTGGTCAGGCCCCGGGCCAATTGGGCCAGTACGTCCTCGGGGTTGCCGCCGTTGGCCAGCAGGCGCTGGGCCTTTTGCAGTTCTTCGTCGCGCAGGCGCTCGCTTTGCTGGCGATAGGCCTTGAGCACATCCACGGCAGCCAGTTCACGCAGGCGCAGCATGAAGTCTTCGGCGCCGACTGTCACCAGTTCTTCGGCAGCCTGGGCCGCGCCTTGGCGGCTCTTGAGGTTTTCCGCCACCACATCGTGCAGGTCATCGACGGTGTAGAGGTAGACGTCATCGAGCTCACCGACCTCGGTTTCGATATCGCGGGGCACGGCGATGTCGACCATGAAGATCGGTTTGTGCCGGCGCTGCTTCAGCGCACTTTCGACCGCGCCTTTGCCAAGGATCGGCAACTGGCTGGCAGTGGAGCTGATGACGATGTCGCTGTTGGCCAGCTCCTGGGGGATGTCGGCCAGCAGAACGGCATGCGCACCGAACTGTTCGGCCAGGATGCTGGCGCGTTCCAGGGTGCGGTTGGCCACCACGATGCGGCGCACGCCCTGCTCATGCAGGTGGCGGGCGACCAGGGTGATGGTTTCGCCGGCGCCGATCAGCAGGGCCTGGCTACGCCCCAGGTCGGCGAAGATCTGCTTGGCCAGGCTGACGGCGGCAAAGGCCACCGACACCGGGTTCTCGCCAATGGCGGTGTCGGTACGCACCTGTTTGGCAGCACTGAAGGTGGCCTGGAACAGGCGCCCGAGCAACGGCCCGACGGTACCGGCTTCGCGGGCCACGGCGTAGGCAGACTTCATCTGGCCGAGGATCTGGGGCTCGCCGAGCACCAGCGAGTCGAGGCCCGAGGCCACGCGCATCATGTGCTTCACGGCGTCGTGCTCTTCGTGCACGTAGGCACTGGCGCGCAGTTCGTCGAGGCTGAGGCGGTGGTAATCGGCCAGCCATTTGAGTACGGCGTCGGCGGACAGGTGGTCCTGCTCTATATAGAGTTCACTGCGGTTGCACGTCGACAGAATCGCCGCTTCGCGGCTGGACGTCAGTCGGCAGAGCTGCTGCAGGGCGTCTACCAGCTGCTCTGGGGTAAACGCCACGCGCTCGCGTACGTCTACCGAGGCAGTCTTATGGTTGATACCGAGTGCAAGAAAGGCCATGCGAAGTCGCTGGTTGTGACAGGAAGCCGATAATTGTCCTCTTTCGCAGGTTTCAGGACAACCACCGTTCGCTATTGCGCTGATAGCGCGGCGGCTATCGCCGGCTGCACGCCCGCACCAGCTGTGATTCCAGCCCCGGATCCTGATTTTGATCTGGCTCGGATTTTAGCTTTAGCAAGATGTGGGCATTCACACCGAGTAGGTATTCGTTCGCGATGGTGGCGCTGAGTCACCTTTGCGCCCTTCCGGCGGGTTACTTTGGTCGTGGCCAAAGCAACCAAAGCCGTCCGCTCCCATCATCCGGCCCCTACGCTGCGCTCCGGGGTCCCTTCGCTACGGGCATGCTCCCGGGAGTACGCGCTGCAAGCCCCATCCATGGGGCCTCAGCGCTTGACGGGCATCCATGCCCGTCACCTCCCTGCGCATGCCCTTCGCTCAGCCTCCTGAAGTCGCAATCTGCGGCGCGTGAACTACCGCGTGCTTAGAAGCAAAACCGAAGCCCGCTACGCCACTGAAGCAGCGGCACATAACAGACGCCTTGACCTGACCGAATCGAAACCCGACGTGACAATGTAACGAGGGGATATTTCCTACAAAAGCTTATGTGAATTACTTTTTTCGACATATCTGTATCGATTTTTTCCATCGACTTGTAGTCCATTTCTGAATTGCAGATCCAGCTATTGCTTCACCCAATTTCAATGCCTAGCCTTTCCCATCACTGATCTGGATTTGGTTCCTCACCAGAAAATTAAAACCTGACAATGATTACCAAAGAGAGGTAAGCATGGCTTTTGACGCTTATATAAAATCGATGATATCCCAGGCGAGGCATTGGACGAAAAATACAACAAATGGATCGAAGTCACAGGTTACCAATTCGGTGTAAGCCAAAGCACTTCAGCCACCGCAAGCTCTGCCGGTGGCGCCACATCAGGCCGCACGGCCGTCAGCCATTTCACCTTCACCAAGTTTCTCGACAGTGCCAGTTGCAAATTGATGGAAGCCAGCTGCGCAGGCCAACATCTCAAGGAAGTTAAACTCGCACTCTGCCGCGCGGGCGGCGACAAGCTCAAATATTACGAAATCATTCTCGAAGAAGTGATCATTGCCGACTACACCCAAAGCGCCGCCGATGGAGTACCGATAGAGGTGGTGCAGCTCGATTATGGGAGAATCAAAACCACCTATACCCAGCAAAAACGCATTGACGGCTCCGGCGGCGGCAACATCGCTGGCGGGTGGGACCGGATCGGAAACAAGAAGTACGCCTGAGGGGGTCGCCATGTCTGAAGCCCGTGCGTTCATCAACCCCAGGATGCAGAACTACCACACCCTCAAGGCCGGCCTTGCGCTGACTGGGCATTCGGCCAGCAAGTTCGACATCCTGAATTCGCACATTTGCAACAGCGTGGTCAGAAGCGGCGAACTGGTGATCGTCGGTGACTGGTCAACGCCTTCCTGTACCAGTCAGGAGGCGTATTTGATGTCGAAGGCTACCGTGACCCATATGGGGTTGATGCATAGCGGCCAGGGTGCCGATGAGTTTTTCGTAGACAATTTCGAGCTGTTGAAGAGTCTGCTCGCCCATGCGTCCATGGGCACGGGCGTGGTAAGCGATAGTTGGAGCAAGTATCTCAAAGCGATTCAAGACACCTTGCTGGAAATCGAGACGCTGCATAGAGAGCACATGAGCTCAGGGTCCCTCAAAGCCCGCGAGCAGTTTTACGCCAAGCGGGCGGGGCTTTTCACGAAGCTGGATGAGCAGTTGCGCAGGTTGGCGGCGTTCGGCTCAGGCTTGCGCAACAATGGCTCCATCAAAAGAATGCTAGCCATTTCCACGAAAAGCTATTTGCATACGGGTGAGATTGCAGGGTATGCGGATAAGGTTGCCGGTGTGAGCAAGGCTGCTAACCTGATAAAAAAAGGAACTTATTTAGGCATTGCACTGGAAGTTTCGAGTACAGGCCTATCAATCAATAAAGCCTGCACGGAAGGGAGAGAGGAAGAGTGCAGAAGAGCTAAAATTGTGGAGAGTAGTTCATTGGCAGGTGGCGTAGGTGGAGGCGTAGTTGGCGCATATGCAGGCAACATAGTTGGCGTAGCAGCTTGCGGCGTGGTTCTGGGAACCGTATCGGGCGGGCCTGGAGCTATCGCTTGCGGTGTAGCGGGCGGAGCCTTTGGGGGGATGCTAGGCGGGAAGTTCGGAAGCGATGGTGGAGAATTCATGGGAGATTTATTCTACGAACGGGTGATAAAGTGACCACAGCTCATGAAATTTTGGGAGCGGTGTTCGCCCTCCTTATCACCGCGATCTTCATATCCATGTCGATAACGCTATATTTGTCCCATCGCCTGACTGAACACATTGAATCTCTGCTACCCAACTGCAAGCTGATCAGTGAGAACAGAAAAACATACGCTGAACTTGGCTTTATCGGAAAAGTTTTTCGATTCGGGACAATATCTTTAATGTTAGTCTCCCCAAAAGCCTATGCACGTAAAGGCCTGATAGACATTAATGAAGTAAACCAACTACCGGCCCGCATAAAAAAATTACTTAGCAGACTCGTCATTACGTGCTTAGCACTTTTTCTCACACTGCTATTATTTAGGGCATGCCTATATGCTGCTGATCACTACCAAACCCTTTGAAAACCAGTATTGAAGCTCGAGCAAACGCTCCCGTTGTTATTGCTAATAACAGCGCCAATAGCATATGCGTGAACCTATATTGGCATAATGCTTAACATAGCAGTAACCGGTCTATAAATTCGCCATGCTTGAAGCGAGCCGCATATGTAAACTCTGCATCATTAGCTGGAGGCCTGGCTGGTAGCGCTGTAGGCGGTTATCTAGGAGGGAATATTGTTGCACCCGCAGTATCCGGCACTAGGAGTAGGGACTGCCGGACTAGGGCACTCACCTGCGCGGTCATCGGTGGCACTGCCGGGGCGAAGTTAGCCGGTGATTTCGCAGAAAAAAAGCGAGGTATTAGGTGACTTTTTGTATCACGAGTTCTCAAAATGACTAACATAGAGCCAGGACTGATCGCGCTGATCCTGATTACAGCAATGTTAATTGCCGCTAGCGCGCAAATTATTATTTCACACAAATACACCGAGCATTTTGAATCTTTCCTCCCCACCTCTCGCCTCGTATCTGACAACATCAAAAATTACCAGCACGCCGGACTCTTGGGCAAAACAATAAGAACCGGCCAGATTGCAACACTGTTGGCTATACCCAAAATCTTCATTTACAGGGGTTACGCTGAAATTGAGGAAGTAAAAAACTCCCCCCTCCGCGAAAAGCGCATTTGTTAATCCTATGGATTATTCACATCACCTTGTTCATTGCCTTGATGCTGTCGCATTATCTATGACTTCATGCCGATACGACTTGCCCCGAATCGAAACCTGACGTGGCAACGTAACGAGGGGAAATTTCCTACAAAAACCTGTACCGCTGGCCGCGATAATGAGTGTAGAAGAGCTAAATACGTCCATGGATCTTCCTTGACAGGCAGTGTCGCCGGGGGAGGGTTAGCAGCAAGCTACGGTGGAAATATTGCCACTAGTACTTGTCTCGCTCTTGGCGTGCCAACAGCCGGTACAGGCGCACTCCTCTGCGCTGTTATTGGTGGGGCTGCGGGAGCCACGGGAGGAAACATGCTTGGCGGTGCTGTAGGGGAAGCGCTCGGCGAAGTACTGTATGAAAAGGTAGGCACCCAATGAGCACTGCTGTGGGCATTGTTGCATTTATAATTTTGGCCGCCATGATCATCACGCTTTGCGCATCCCTCTACATATCAACCTATCATCTTGGCAGGATCGAATCACTACTACCGAATAGCGCATTCGTAAGCGGAAATAAGAAAACCTTCACAAGCAGGCCTTATTGGCAAGGTAATGCGCACACTCTCAATATCAATACTGCTAACAGTACCAAAGATATATGCACGGAAAGGCTTAGTTGACCTTGATGAGGTCACGAGCTTCCCTATACGCATGAAGCGCACCCTGATCGTCTTAGGGGCTATGCACCCAACACTTATCGGAGCACTTATTCTATTCCGCATTTGGCTGCATACCCTGGACCCAAGCCGCAGTTGGTAGCGAGAGAATAACGTCAGCCGGAGAGCTACAGCAGGGCGTCTACCATCTGCTCTGGGGTAAACGCCACGCAGTGGTGCGCTTCGCGGGTGGCCGCCTTTACACCATCTGCGCTCGATCTCATAAACCGCCAAAAAACCCAAGCCAAACACCCGGCACAGCCACCACATCACGGAACCCTCTCCCACCACAAAGGTCGCAGTTAACCAGACACCACACAGGTGGGTTTGCCCCCGCGCTTGTGTCATCATGCTGCGACCGCCGGTGAGTCCTCCTATTAAGCCTTCTATGAACAAACCATACGCATTGCTGCTTGCCTTCGCCCTGCTCCAGGGCTGCCAGAGCCTGGCCCCGCAAAAGGCCGAGCCTCCCGTTGCCGATGCCGCCAAGGCTGAGGCCGAGAAGCCCGTGGTGTATGGATCGTTCAAACAAGACACGCTCTACAGCCTGCTGGTGGCGGAACTGGCCGGCCAGCGCAACCGCTTCGACATCGCCCTGGCCAACTACACCGACCAGGCCGAGAAAACCCAGGACCCAGGGGTTTCCGAACGCGCCTATCGCATCGCCGAGTACCTCGGCGCCGACGAGCCGGCCCTGGACAACGCACTGGTCTGGGCGCGCAACGACCCGCAGAACCTCGACGCCCAGCGCGCCGCCGCCATCCAACTAGCCCGCGCCGGCCGCTACGACGATTCCATGACGTACATGGAAAAGGTGCTGCAGGGCCAAGGCGACACCCACTTCGATTTCCTCGCCCTGTCGGCAGCCGAGACTGACCAGAGCACCCGCGACGGCCTGCTGCAAAGCTTCGACCGCCTGCTGGTCAAGTACCCGGACAACAGCCAACTGGTGTTCGGCAAGGCCCTGCTGCTGAACCAGGACAACAAGCCCGAAGAGGCGTTGGAACTGCTCGAGTCGCACCCGCCGCAAAACGGCGAAATTGCCCCGATCCTGCTGCGCGCCCGCCTGCTTCAGGCACTGGACCGCGGCCCCGAGGCCCTGCCCCTGCTGCGCGGGGCCATTCGCGACAACCCGGACGACAAACGCCTGCGCCTGACCTACGCCCGCACCCTGGTCGAGCAGGACCGTATCGCCGATGCCAAGGGCGAATTCCTCAGCCTGGTCCAGCAGTACCCCGACGACGACGAACTGCGCTACTCCCTGGCCCTGGTGTGCCTGGAGAACAAGGACTGGGACGAGGCCGAGGGCTACCTGCAGGAACTGGTCGAGCGCGACAGCAACGTCGACGCCGCGCGCCTCAACCTGGGCCGTATCCGCGAAGAGCGCCACGACCCCGCAGGCGCCCTGCGTGAATACGCCCTGGTCGGCCCGGGCCCCGACTACCTGCCGGCGCAACTGCGCCAGGCCGACATTCTGATCGCCAACGGCCGTGGCAGCGAGGCCTCGCGCCTGCTTGCCGAGGCCCGCGAAGCGCAGCCGGACTACGCCATCCAGCTGTACCTGATCGAATCGGAAAGCTACAGCAACAACAACAAGGACGCCCAGGCCAACCAGGTGCTGCAACAGGCCATACAGCGCTACCCGGACGACCTCAACCTGCTTTACACCCGCGCCATGCTGGCCGAAAAACGCGACGACCTGGCGCAGATGGAACAAGACCTGCGCGCGATCATCGCCCGCGAGCCGGAAAACGCCATGGCCCTGAATGCCCTGGGCTACACCCTGGCCGACCGCACGACCCGCTACGCCGAGGCCTGGACGCTGATCGAAAAGGCCCACCAGCTGACCCCCGACGACCCGGCAGTGCTCGACAGCCTGGGCTGGGTGAATTACCGCCTGGGCAACCTCGACGCGGCTGAAACCTACCTGCGCCAGGCGTTTGCCAACTTCCCCGACCACGAAGTGGCCGCCCACCTGGGCGAAGTGCTGTGGGCCAACGGCAAACGCCGCGAAGCCCGCCAGGTCTGGGCCAAGGGCTTCGATGCCCAGCCCGACAGCCCCCTCCTGCGCAAGACCCTCCTGCGCCTGACCGGATCCGAGACCCTTTAACGCCATGTTTCTGCGCCATTGCATTACCTTCACCCTGATCGCCCTGCTCGCCGGCTGCGCCGGCTTTGGAAGCCGCGAGGCCCTGCAGGGCCATGGCGACCCACAGCAGTGGCGCGCCCATAAAGAGCAACTGAGCAGCCTCGACGGCTGGCAGATCAACGGCAAGGTCGGCATCCGCGCACCGCGCGATTCGGGCAGCGGCACGCTGTTCTGGCTGCAACGCCAGGATTACTACGACATTCGCCTGGCCGGCCCGCTGGGCCGAGGTGCCGCCCGCCTCACCGGTCGCCCCGGCGGCGTGGTGCTGGAAGTGGCCAACCAGGGCCGCTACGAAGCCCCCAGCCCTGAAGCCCTGCTGGAAGAGCAACTGGGCTGGAGATTGCCGGTCTCGCACTTGGTCTGGTGGGTACGCGGCCTGCCCGCCCCTGACAGCAAGAGCACACTGAGCCTTGACGGCGACAGCCGCCTGGCCACCCTCGAACAGGATGGCTGGCAGGTGCAGTACCTGAGCTACACCGAGCAGAACGGCTACTGGCTGCCCGAGCGCCTGAAGCTGCACGGCCAGGACCTGGACGTGACCTTGGTGATCAAGGACTGGCAGCCGCGCCAGCTGGGGCAGTGAGCCCATGCACACCCTGACCCTGCCGGCACCGGCCAAGCTCAACCTGTGGCTGCACATCATTGGCCGCCGCGCCGACGGCTACCATGAGCTGGAAACGGTGTTTCAGTTTCTCGACCACGGCGACGAACTGCACTTCGCCCTGCGCGATGACGGCGTGATTCAGTTGCATACCCCTGTCGAGGCGGTGCCGCACGACAGCAACCTGATCGTGCGTGCTGCGCGCAAGCTACAAGCGCAATCAGGTACCCCATTGGGTGCGGACATCTGGCTGACCAAGGTCCTGCCCATGGGTGGCGGTATCGGCGGCGGCAGTTCGGATGCTGCCACCACCCTGCTGGCCCTCGCCCACCTATGGCAGCTGGATTGGGACGAAGACCGCCTGGCCGCCCTGGGCCTGAGCCTGGGGGCGGATGTACCGGTATTCGTCCGCGGCCATGCAGCCTTCGCCCAGGGCGTGGGCGAACAGCTGACCCCGGTCGACCCGGAAGAACCCTGGTATGTCGTGCTGGTGCCGCAAGTGTCTGTCAGCACAGCAGAAATTTTTTCACATCCGCAGTTGACACGTGATTCACTGCCCCTTAAGATGCGCCCCGTTCCCAAGGGAAACAGTCGAAATGACTGCCAACCGGTGGTAGAGCAGAATTACCCAGAAGTTCGAAACGCATTGAATTCACTGGGAAAATTCACCGAAGCTCAATTAACCGGCACTGGAAGCTGTGTGTTTGGGGCCTTCCCAAGCAAAGCCGAAGCTGATAAAGTTCTGGCCCTTCTTTCAGCGACCCAAACAGGGTTTGTGGCGAAAGGAAGCAATGTTTCGATGTTGCATCGCAAGCTGCAAAGTCTGGTCAAGAAGTCGGGCGCATAAGCGTTCGCAAGCAACAGATACAGGGGCGTCGCCAAGCGGTAAGGCAGCAGGTTTTGATCCTGCCATGCGTTGGTTCGAATCCAGCCGCCCCTGCCATTTTCCTTATACTCATCCAGGTATACCCTCAGCCTCCAGGTACTGCGCGTGTCCAAGATGATGGTCTTTACGGGGAACGCTAACCCCGATCTGGCTCGGCGTGTAGTACGTCAGCTGCATATCCCTCTCGGTGACGTCTCTGTCGGTAAATTCTCCGACGGCGAGATCAGCACTGAGATCAATGAAAATGTTCGCGGTAAAGACGTTTTCATTATTCAGCCGACCTGTGCCCCGACCAACGATAACCTGATGGAACTGGTAGTGATGGCCGACGCCTTCCGCCGCTCCTCAGCATCCCGAATCACCGCCGTGATTCCTTACTTCGGATATGCCCGCCAGGACCGCCGTCCGCGTTCGGCACGTGTAGCCATCAGCGCCAAAGTCGTTGCTGACATGCTCACTGTCGTTGGTATCGACCGTGTACTCACTGTCGATCTGCACGCTGACCAGATCCAAGGCTTCTTCGATATCCCCGTCGACAACATCTACGGCTCGCCCGTACTGGTAGACGACATCGAAGACCAGCGTTTCGAGAACCTCATGATCGTATCCCCGGACATCGGTGGTGTTGTGCGCGCACGCGCCGTCGCCAAGTCCCTGGGTGTCGACCTGGGTATCATCGACAAACGCCGTGAAAAGGCTAACCACTCCGAGGTCATGCACATCATCGGCGACGTCGAAGGGCGCACCTGCATCCTGGTAGACGACATGGTCGACACCGCCGGCACCCTGTGCCACGCGGCCAAAGCTCTGAAAGAACACGGCGCTGCCAAGGTTTATGCCTATTGCACGCACCCTGTCCTGTCGGGCCGCGCGATCGAGAACATCGAGAAGTCGGTACTGGACGAGCTGGTGGTGACCAACACCGTACCGCTGTCCGCCGCTGCTCAAGCCTGTGACCGTATCCGCCAGCTGGATATCGCACCGGTTGTCGCTGAAGCGGTACGCCGTATCAGCAACGAAGAATCGATCAGCGCGATGTTCCGCTAAGCGGAACCCGTGTTGATATGAAGCGCCCCGCCCCAACCTGTGTTGGGGCGGGGCTTTTTTGCCATCCCCGTCTGGCGCTGGTCGCAAACGCCATTCGGGAGGCTATTTTGGAGAAGTAAAATGACCGATTTCATCCTGAACGCCCAAGCGCGTACTGACCTGGGGAAAGGTGCGAGCCGCCGCCTGCGTCACTCCGCCAGCATCCCTGCCGTAGTCTACGGTGGCGATAAAGAAGCCCAGTCCCTGACCATCGTGGCCAAGGAAATCGCCAAACTGTTCGAAAACGAAGCTGCCTTCAGCCACGTTATCGAACTGAACGTCGACGGCGCCAAGCAGAACGTCGTGGTCAAGGCCATGCAGCGTCACCCAGCCAAAGGCTTCATCATGCACGCTGACTTCGTTCGCGTCGTAGCTGGCCAGAAGCTGACCGCTGTTGTTCCAGTGCACTTCATCAACGAAGAAGCACCGGTCAAGAAAGGCGGCGAAGTTTCGCACGTTGAATCGCAGATCGAAGTTTCCTGCGAAGCCAAAGACCTGCCAGAGTTCATCGAAGTCGACCTGGCCAACGCTGAAATCGGCACCATCATCCACCTGTCGGACCTGAAAGCTCCGAAAGGCGTAGAGTTCGTCGCTCTGGCCCACGGTGATGACAAAGCTGTTGCCAACGTTCACGCTCCGCGCGTTTCCGCCGAAGCTGCTGAAGAAGGCGCTGCCGAGTAATCCACTCGCACGCCGGCGTTGATCGGGTTACAGTGCCGCGCGCACTGTAGCCCACCAACTCCAAGGAAGAGCCCCTGACGTGACCGCCATCCAGTTGATCGTCGGCCTGGGTAACCCCGGCCCCGAATACGAACAGACCCGGCATAACGCAGGGGCTCTTTTCGTTGAACGCATTGCCAGCGCCCAGCGTGTTTCGCTGACCGCTGACAAAAAATATTTCGGCCTGACGGCTAAGTTCAGCCATCAGGGCAACGACGTTCGTTTGTTGATCCCCACCACCTACATGAACCGTAGCGGCCAGGCCGTGGCGGCCTTGGCCAATTTCTTCCGCATCAAGCCGGAAGCGATCCTGGTGGCGCACGACGAACTCGACCTGCCCCCGGGCGTTGCCAAGCTCAAGCGCGGCGGCGGTCATGGGGGGCACAACGGCCTGCGCGACATCATCGCGCAGCTCGGCAACCAGAACGACTTCCACCGCCTGCGGCTTGGCATCGGCCACCCGGGCGACGCCAAACTGGTCTCCAACTTCGTCCTGGGCCGCGCGCCGCGCGCCGAGCAGGAGAAGCTCGACGCCAGCATCGATTTTGCCCTCGGCGTGCTGCCGGACGTGCTTGCCGGCGATTTCGCCAAGGCGATGCGCGAACTGCACAGCCAGAAGGCCTGATTTCCTTTAGAGAGGGGAATACCCATGGGTTTCAATTGCGGCATCGTCGGCCTGCCCAACGTCGGCAAGTCCACCCTGTTCAACGCCTTGACCAAATCTGGCATCGCGGCGGAGAACTTCCCTTTCTGCACTATCGAGCCGAACAGCGGCATCGTGCCGATGCCCGACGCGCGCCTGGCTGCGCTGGCTGAAATCGTCAAGCCGAACCGCATCCTGCCGACCACCATGGAGTTCGTCGACATTGCCGGCCTGGTGGCCGGTGCATCGAAAGGCGAAGGCCTGGGCAACAAGTTCCTCGCCAACATCCGCGAGACCGACGCCATTGCCCATGTGGTCCGCTGCTTCGAAGACGAGAACGTGATCCACGTTTCCAACAGTGTGGACCCCAAGCGTGACATCGAGATCATCGACCTCGAACTGATCTTCGCTGACTTGGACAGCTGCGAGAAGCAACTGCAGAAGGTCGCACGCAATGCCAAGGGCGGTGACAAAGAGGCGCTGGCACAGAAGGCCATCCTCGAGCAGTTGATCCCGCACTTCACCGAAGGCAAGCCGGCACGCAGCCTGATGAAGAACATGAGCGCCGAAGACAAGGCGGTCATCCGCGGCTTCCACCTGCTGACCAGCAAGCCGGTGATGTACATCGCCAACGTCGCCGAAGACGGCTTCGACAACAACCCGCACCTGGACGTGGTCAAGGCCATTGCCGAGGAAGAAGGCGCGGTCGTGGTGCCGGTGTGCAACAAGATCGAAGCAGAAATCGCCGAGCTCGACGATGGCGAAGAGAAAGACATGTTCCTCGAGGCCCTGGGCCTGGAAGAGCCAGGCCTGAACCGCGTGATCCGCGCCGGTTACGAACTGCTCAACCTGCAGACCTACTTCACTGCTGGCGTGCAGGAAGTTCGCGCCTGGACCGTACGCGTGGGCGCCACCGCGCCCCAGGCGGCCGGCGTTATCCACACCGACTTCGAAAAAGGCTTCATCCGCGCTGAAGTCGTGGCCTATGACGACTTCATCCAGTTCAAGGGTGAAAGCGGCGCCAAGGAAGCCGGGAAGTGGCGCCTGGAAGGCAAGGACTACATCGTCAAAGATGGCGACGTGATGCACTTCCGCTTCAACGTCTAAGCGGTAGCCTGCAGTAACCAGAAACCCCTTGCGGCTCATGCCTCAAGGGGTTTTCGTTTTATGTGGCCCGCGCCGGCCTTATCGCTAAGGCGACGGCCGGGCTTTTGCAGGACAATATATAACTTTTTGATTTAACAGGGCCCTTGTGGGAGCGGGCGTGCCCGCGAACACCGGCGCAGCCGGTGCCAGCCACCGCGTTGAATTCTTCGCGGGCACGCCCGCTCCCACACCGGCCGCGTCGCGCTTACGAACTGAGTTCTCTGCGCGACAGCCCAGCCCGTAGCGCTGGGTAATCTCCCACAATGAATCGCGCAGGCTTTGCGAATTTTGAGAAAGACAGTTGCTCCGACCTGCTCCGCCAGTCGGGTATGGCTAAACGCCGGGCTGCCAGCGCATCACTTCACAAATTCCTGAACTGATTATTTGTCGCCAGCGATTTTTCCCACCGGCAAGCCCCACCAGAATCGCTTCACCACAATCATAAAAACCCGTGAGGCCACCCCGTGGACCAGACACTGCAGGTACGGCAAGCCGCCGCCGACCTTGTTGCCGCCTTCGCCAGCAACGACACCGCCCGCTACTTCGCCTGCTTCAGCGAAGACGCCACGTTCCTTTTTCATACCTTGGCGCAACCCCTGCTGTCACGCCGGGCCTATGAGAAGGTCTGGGCCCAGTGGCAGGCCGAAGGGTTTGCCGTGCTCGCCTGCGCGTCCAGCAACGCCCAGGTCAGCCTGCAAGGCGACGTGGCGATCTTCATGCATGATGTGGCCACGCATCTGCGCATCGGCGGTGCCGAGCACCAGCTGAACGAGCGCGAGACCATCGTGTTCCGCCGCCACGCTGACCAGTGGCTGGCCTGCCACGAACACCTGTCGGCCGTATCGCCAGCCTGATCCCCTTTTTGCGGCCCTGCCGCCCTGCCATCGCACCCACAAGAAGGCTTGCGCACTGCGCCGGCCCACAACAACCGCGCTGGAGCATCACCATGAGCCACTCGACCGGTATCGAGACCAACGGCGTAGAACAGATCCCCGCCGATCAACGCGACGCCTCCCCGCTGGACCTGTTCCGCCTGATCTTCGGCGGCGCCAACACATTCGCCACCGCCGTGCTCGGCAGTTTCCCGGTGTTGTTCGGGCTGTCGTTCCAGGCGGGGGTGTGGGCCATCGTGCTCGGCGTTGCCGTTGGCGCGCTGATCCTGGCACCGATGGGCCTGTTCGGCGCGCTGAACGGCACCAACAACGCGGTCTCCTCGGGCGCGCACTTCGGCGTGCATGGGCGCATCGTCGGCTCGTTCCTGTCGCTGCTCACGGCAGTGGCATTCTTTTCGCTGTCGGTATGGAGTTCGGGCGATGCCCTGGTCGGCGGCGCCAAGCGCCTGGTCGGCCTGCCGGAAACTGACCTGACCCTGGGCCTGGCCTACGGCCTGTTCGCGGTGCTGGTGCTGGTGGTTTGCATCTTCGGCTTCCGCTTCATGCTGTGGGTCAACAAGATTGCCGTGTGGGCGTCGAGCCTGCTGTTCCTGCTGGGTATCGCTGCTTTTGCCGGGCCGTTCGACGCGGGCTACGCAGGCAGCGTCAACCTGGGCCAGGCCGGTTTCTGGGCAGCTTTCGTCGGCGCTGCGATCCTGGCGATGAGCAACCCGGTGTCATTCGGCGCCTTCCTCGGTGACTGGTCGCGCTACATTCCACGCGAAACCCCCAAGGCGCGCATCATGCTGGCGGTGATAGCGGCCCAGGGTGCCACGCTGATTCCATTCCTGTTCGGCCTGTGCACCGCCACCCTGGTGGCCACCCAGGCACCGGACTACATTGCCGCCAACAACTATGTCGGCGGGCTGCTGGCTGTCGCCCCCAGCTGGTTCTT
This sequence comes from Pseudomonas sp. p99-361, assembly GCF_003935475.1. NCBI lineage: Bacteria > Pseudomonadati > Pseudomonadota > Gammaproteobacteria > Pseudomonadales > Pseudomonadaceae > Pseudomonas > Pseudomonas sp. p99-361. The sequence goes on from NZ_RHQO01000007.1 coordinate 45,079, forward strand.
CCTGCCGGTGTGCCTGATTGCGGTGATCGGCGGTATGTCCACCGGCACCACGGCGTTGTATGGCACAGGCCTGGACATGTCCAGCGTGTTCCCGCGCCTGCTCAGCCGTGCCGGCGCCACGCTGCTGATCGGGGTGCTGGCGATCGGTTTCATTTTCATCGGCCGCTTTACCTTCAACCTGGTGCAGAGCGTGTCGACCTTCGCCGTGCTGATCATCACCTGCACCAGCCCGTGGATGGTGATCATGATCCTCGGCCTGGTCACCCGCCGTGGTTTCTACCACGCCGATGACCTGCAGGTATTCACCCGCGGCCAGCGGGGGGGCCACTACTGGTTCCTGCACGGCTGGAACTGGCGCGGCATGGGCGCTTGGGTCCCCAGCGCAGTGGTCGGCCTGTGCTTCGTGAACCTGCCGGGGCAATTCGTCGGACCGTTGGGCGACCTGGCCGGTGGCATTGACCTGAGCCTGCCGGTCACCCTGGGGTTGGCCGGGGTGCTGTACCTGCTGCTGCTCAACCTTTTCCCCGAACCTGCCGGCGTGTATGGCCCGCAGGGCCCACGCTGGGTGCGTTGCAAACAGGCTGCGCACACGCCTGTAACCACTGCCGAAATGGCCTGACTGGAAACCACCATGACCACTTCCCACTACATTGCCGGCCGCTGGGTCGACGGCCAGGGCAGCGACTGCATCAGCGTCAACGACCCTGCGCTGGGCCAACCGTTTGCCGAACTGATGGCTGCCAGTGCCGAGCAGGTCGACCAGGCCGTGGCCGCCGCACGTGCAGCCCTGCCCGCCTGGAAATGCACCAGCGCCAGTGAGCGCGCAGCGTATCTGCGCGGCTTCGCCGAACAGCTTGGGCAACGCCGCGAAGCGCTGGTCGCCCTGCAGATGCGCAACAACGGCAAGCCGCGCCACGAGGCAGAAATCGACCTGGACGACGCCATCGCTACCTTCGGCTATTACGCCGAGCTGGCTGAACAACTGCCTGGGCAAAACCGCGACGTACCGCTGGCTGCACCCGGCTTCACCGCCCGCACCCGCCTGGAGCCGGTGGGCGTGGTCGGCCTGATCGTACCCTGGAACTTCCCACTGGTGACCAGCGCCTGGAAGCTTGCCCCGGCCCTGGCCGCTGGCTGCACCGTGGTGCTCAAGCCCTCGGAAGTAACCCCACTGTGCGAACTCGCCTACGGCCAGATCGCCGACACCCTGGGCCTGCCGGCCGGGGTGCTGAATATCGTCAATGGCAAAGCCGAGACGGGTGCCGCGCTGAGCAACCACAACGGCCTGGACAAACTGTCGTTCACAGGCAGCAATAACGTTGGCAGCCAGGTGATGCGCAGCGCAGCGGCGCAATGCCGGCCGGTCACGCTGGAGTTGGGCGGCAAGTCGGCGATCCTGGTGTTCGATGACTGCGACGTCGATGCGGCGGTGCAATGGATCGTTGCCGGCATCTGCTGGAACGCGGGCCAGATGTGCTCGGCTACATCACGCCTGCTGGTACAGGACGGCATCGCCGACGCCCTGCTGCCACGCTTGCAGGCAGCGCTGGAAAACCTGCGGGTGGGCAGCCCGCTGAGCGAAGAAGCCGACATGGGCCCACTGACCAGCCAGGCCCAGTGGCTGAAGGTGGCCGGCTACTTTGCCACGGCGCGGGAGGAAGGCTTGCAGTGCCTGGTCGGTGGCAAAGTGCTGGACCGTGGCGGCTGGTTCGTCAGCCCTACCCTGTATGCCGATGTGCCTGAAGGCAGCCGCCTGTGGAACGAAGAAATCTTTGGTCCGGTATTGTGCGCACGGCGCTTCGCCAGCGAACAGCAGGCGATTGCCGAGGCCAATGACAGCCGCTTCGGCCTGGTGGCGACAGTGTGCACCACAGACCTGGCGCGCGCCGAGCGGGTGGCCGATGCGCTGGAGGTGGGCCATGTGTGGATCAACTCGGTGCAGGCGGTGTTCGTCGAGACCTCATGGGGTGGCACCAAGGGTAGCGGTATAGGCCGTGAGCTGGGCCCTTGGGGCTTGTCGGGCTACCAGTCGGTCAAGCATGTGACACGGTGCCTGGGGTGACTGTGCGGGGCCGTTTGGCGGCCCCTTTCGACAGCTTCTGCCATTCATCTAGTCGCGTGCCACTGGCATGAAGCGCATCACGGCGCTTCGTCAGCCGGGCGCGCAGCTTCCTGTACCAGCACCATGCTCTGCGGCGAAGACAAGGCGATACCCTCGTCACGCAGCCGCCCAAGGATGGTGAACAGCAGGTCACTGCGGGTACCCGACACCTGGCGCGGCCCGGCCACATAGCCACTGACCGCGATCACCATGCCATTGCTGGTCAGGTCCTTGAACGACACCGAGCTGGCGGGCGCGTCCAGAATTGCCTCGTGTTCATGGTAGGCCGCCAGCAGCAACTCACGTACACGGTTGGCATCCGTATCCAGCGGCAGGGTCAAGGTGATGCCGACCACCCCCAGGGCGTTGCCCATGGTCACGTTGCGCACGTTCTGCGAGATGAACTGCGAGTTGGGTACGATCACCGTGGAGCGGTCGGACATCTGGATTTCGGTAGCGCGCACGTTGATGCGGCGAATGTCGCCCTCGACGCCGGCCAGGCTGACCCAATCGCCGACCTTCACCGGGCGTTCGGTGAGCAGGATCAGGCCCGAGATGAAGTTCTGCACGATCTGCTGCAGGCCAAAACCGATACCGACCGACAAGGCACTGACCACCCAGGTCAGGCTGGTCAGGTTGATGCGCAGGGTCGACATCACCAGCATGGCCAGGAAAATGAACCCGAGGTAGCCCACCAGGGTGACCAGCGAGGCACGCATGCCGGCATCCATGTCGGTTTCCGGCAACAGCCGTTCGCTGAGCCAGCGCTTGACCACCCGGATGGCGAACAAGCCGCCGAGCAGAATAGCCATCGCCAGCAGAATGTCCTGCGGCACGATGTTCAGGTTGCCCAGCAATTTGCCACCGGTACCGTCCCAGTCGCCCAGGCTGAGCAGCAGTTCGCTGGGGCTGGTGCCCGACGGCATCAACGCCAGCAGCAGCGCCAGGAACAGCACTACGGTGCGGCCGATACCGGCCAGGATGGTGCTGGCCTGGGCCTGGTGACGTGGCGCCAGCCCCAGGGTCGACGCCAGTGCCAGGCCGCCGGGCTGGCGTGGCGACAGCAGGGTTTCGCACAGGTCGCCGAAGAAGCTGGTCAACAGGTAGGCGCACGTGATCACCAGGCTGACCCACAGCAGCTTGGCCGTAAGGAAGTAGGCAAGGGTCAGGTAGCCGGTCACCATGGCCAGCATGATCCCCCCCAGCCAGATGACCATCACGAACGGGATCAACCCGCCCAGGCCGGTGGGGCGTTCCAGTTCAAGCTTGCGCAGGGTGCGGCGGTAGCGCTGCAACGCGCCGGCGAAGATCATCGCCACTACCAGCGCGGTCAGGCCGTTCACCGCCACGGTCAGCGCCAGGCTGGCACCGATCACGGTGTTGATGCGCTCCATGGTCATCATGACCATCAGTGCCAGGGCCAGCACCTTGGGGAACCAGCCCAGCGCGCTGGCCACTTCGTCGTGAATGGCCGGCAGGCGCCAGGACGGGCGCTGCAGCATCAGCATGGCACGGCCCAGGCCCGCGATGAACGCGCTGAACACCACCAGCGCCAGGATGTGGTTGACCAGGCTGGCGATATCGCTGCCCAGTTCGGCATTGCTCTCCAACCCCCAGCGCAGCAGGGAAACCGAACCGGCGATGGTGCCCAGTGTTGCCAGGCTGACCCCCAGCGCCAGGGCACTGCGGCGCAGCCGGCCTTCGGGCAACCAGCGGACCATGGCACGGGCCAATAGCCGCTCTATCCACAGGCGCACCAGGGTCCAGACCAGGATGGCCGCTACCAGGCTGGCCATGAACGGCCAGCGGTGCTCGGGGCTGAACGCGCTGCCAATGGCAACGGCTGCTTCGCCCCGCAGGTCGCGCAGGCGCGCCACGTCATCCTGGGTTGGGCGGATGATGCTCTGCCAGAATGCCGGGCTCAACGGCGAGGCGGCGCGGCTGGTGATCTGCGAGTTGAACTGGCTACGGCGCAAGTTGACGATTTGCGTGGACAGGTCGCGGGCCGACTGCGTCAGCTTGGTGGCCTGGTCCTGCTGGGCGACCAAGGCCTTTTTCTCGGCCTCCAGGGCCTTGCGCTGCTGGGTCAGGGCCGCAGGCTCGTCAGGCTGGGCCGGGCCAACCACCTTGAGCTTGTCGTCGAGCTTTTCCACATCGGTGGTGCGCTGCGCACTCAAGGCATCAGCCTGGCGCTGAACCTGCATGGCCGCCAGCCGCAATTGCGACAGCAGGTCGTCGTTGGCGTTACTGCTGACGCCTTGGCGAATCTGGTCCAGGCTATCGCTCAATTGCTCGATACTGGCGTTTTCATCCACTGCCGGGGCTGCGGCGTTGGCCGGGTTGGACAACGGCGTGGCGGGGGCCGCCGCGGCTGGGCCGGTGAGCAGCAGCAGCAGGGCCAGCATGGCCATCAGGCCAGGGCAAAAACGAACAAGGCTCAGACGCCTCATCGAATATTCCTCTTTACAATCCGATTTGGCGGGAGATTCTACGCGGCTTCAAGGCATCAGGAGAGTGCCGTTTCTCGCGTCAGCAGTTGCTGCTTGCGCGCCACGCCCCAACGGTAGCCGCTGATGTCGCCATCCCGGCGCACCACGCGGTGACAGGGTATGGCCACGGCGATGCGATTGGCCGCACACGCCAGGGCTACCGCCCGCACCGCCTTGGGCGCGCCAATGCGTTCGGCAAGGTCGCTGTAGCTGATGCGGCTGCCAGCCGGCACCTCGCGCAGGGCTTGCCACACGCGCTCCTGGAACGCTGTGCCTTGTACATCCAGCGGCAGGCCCAGGCCCAGCGCCGGGGCCTCGACGAACCCCACCACCTCGGCAACCAGTTGCTCATAACCGCGGTCACCGCCGATCAACCGGGCCTTGGGGAACTGATCCTGAAGTTCATGCAGCAGGGTTTCAGGATCGTCGCCCAGCAGAATCGCGCAAATGCCTTTGTCACTTTGGGCCACCAGGATGGCGCCCAAGTAGCACTGGCCGAGGGCAAAATGAATGGTGGCCCCTGCGCCCCCGGCGCGGTACTGCCGGGGGCGCATACCCAGGCGCTGGTCGGCGCTGGCATAGAAGTGGCTGTTGGAGGTGTAGCCGGCGTCGTAGATGGCATCGGTGACCGAGCACCGAGCATCTTCCAGGTGCGCGCGCAGGCGCCGGGCGCGAAAAGCGGTGGCGTAGGCCTTGGGGGTAACGCCGGTTTCGGCTTTGAACAGCCGGTGCAGGTGGTACGGGCTGACGGCCAGTTGCGCAGCGAGCTGGTCGAGGCTGGGGCTGGGGTCGCTGGCTTCGATCAGGCGGCAGGCGCGGATGACCAACTGGCTATGGCGCGCCGCACTGGGCTTGGCGCCAGCGGTGCAGCGCTTGCACGCACGGTAGCCAGCGGCTTCGGCTAACGCAGGGGTATCGAAGAACTCGACGTTGCCGCGCTTGGCCAGCCGCGACTTGCAGTTGGGGTGGCAATAGATGCCGGTGGTGCGCACGGCATAAACAAAGTGCCCGACCGCAGCGGGGTCGCGGGCTTCGACGGCTTCCCAGCGCTGGTCGGGGGTGGTGTAGGCGGTCATTGTTATGCTTCCAGACTCGTGCGGCCGGCTCCGGCCTTGGCGGTGTAAAAACCTCAGGCGCGCCACAGGTACCAGGCTGCCACGGTTCGGTATGGCCGCCAGGCGCCGCCCAGCGAACGCATCTGCGCCGGGGTCGGCGCCTTGTCCAGGCCCTTGAGGCGGCGATACCCCTCGCGCACGCCAAAATCGTCGACGGGCAGGATATCCGACCGCTCCAGGCTATAGATCAGCAGCATTTCCACCGTCCACCGCCCTACCCCGCGCAGCGCTACCAGGCGTTCGATCAGGGCGTCGTCACTCATGGCCAGTGCTGCTTCGCGGGTCGGCACCAGGCCGTCCAGCCTGGCTTGGGCAATGCCCTGGATAGTCGCCAGCTTGCTCGCCGAAAAACCGCAGGCGCGCAGGGTTTGCGGGCTTGCGGCCAGTAACTGCTCGGGCGGCGGAAACGCATGCTGCGGGAACAACGCCAGCAACCGGCCCAGGATAGCCTCAGCTGCCCGGGCATGCAGCTGCTGGTAGGCAATCGCGCGCACCAGCGCCTCGTAAGGTTCGCGGCCAGGGGTGGCCTGGTGCAGGCATGGCCCGGTCGCGGCGACATGCCGCGCCCAGTCAGGGTCGAGCGCCGCCAGGTATTCGCCGGCTTGGCGGTAAGCCGCAGGGGAAAGGTCGGCCAGAATCATGGCGGCTCCATCAAGTCGAGTGCAGGTGCAGCTTAGCGCAGCCGTTCATCGGGGGAACGCCGGTTCTTGCGCGGCTAATTCCTGGCCCACCATTGCCCCGCGCCATCCTCCGCGCATAGAATTGAGAACTGTTCACATTCGCACACCTCATGGGACCGGCCTTGGCAACGATGCAGATCAACGACACGCTCAAACCGGCCGAGGTCGCTCTGCTCTACCAGTCCCACCATGCCTGGCTGCGTGGCTGGCTGCGCAGCCGCGTGGGGTGCAGTGAACATGCGGCCGATCTGGCCCAGGATACCTTTGTGCGGGTATTGCGCGCGCGCCAGGCATCGCCTTTGAAAGAACCGCGCGCCTACCTGAGCAGCATTGCCCGCGGCTTGATGATCGACCAGTTCCGCCGACGCGCACTGGAGCGGGCGTACCAGCAGAGCTTGGCCCAGGTGCCAGAAACCGAAGTGCCCAGCGAAGAGGCCCGGTTACTCATCCTCGATGCCCTGGCGCGCCTGGACCGCGCCCTGCATCAGCTCAAACCGCGGGCGCGCCAGGCCTTCCTGCTGGCCCAGCTGGACGGTTTGAGCATTGTCCAGATCGCCCGGCAGTTGCACGTGTCGCGCGCGACCATCGAGCGCGACCTGGCCAGCGCCCTGGGCGTCTGCTACCGGTTGCGCTATGCCGATGCCTGATGCCACCCCCACCCAAGCCCAGGTTGACCAGGCCATCGACTGGCTGGTGAAGCTGCGCTTCGACAGCCCCTGCCCGCGTACCCGGCAACAGTTTGAGCAATGGCTGGCCAGCCACCCGCATCACCCACTGGCCTGGCAGCGCGTGAGCCTGCTCAGCGACGAACTGGCAGGGCTGCCCAAGGACCTGAGCCGGCGCACCCTGGAAAGCAGCCAGCAGCAGCGTGGCAGCCGACGCAGCCACCTCAAGCTGCTGGCGCTGCTGGCCGTCGGCGGCAGCCTGGGCCTGGCGGCGCGTGAACCACTGGGTTTACCTCAGCTGCTGGCCGACAACAGCACCGCCGTCGGCGAGCGTCGCCAGGTGCAGGGGCGCGACGGCAGCCGTATCCAGTTGAACACTGCCAGCGCCATCGACCTGGACTACAGCGTTGAACAGCGCCAGCTGGCGCTGCTACGCGGTGAAGTGAGCCTGGAGAGCAACGCCAACGACCACCGGCCGTTCCTGATCGAAACGCCGGTTGGGCGGCTGGTCACCCTGGACGGCCAGTTGCTGCTGCGTGAAAACCGCCAGGGCCTGCTGCTGGCGGTGCGCCGTGGCCAGGTCACGCTGTTCCCCGCCTCGGCACTGCGCAGGCAAGTACGGCCGGGCGAGACCTTGCAGGTGTGGCGCGACGGCCGTGTCCAGGCCGTAACGTTGCACAGTGACCCGTGGGGCTGGACTGACGGCGTACTCAGCGTGCAGCAGATGCCGCTTGGCGAGTTTGTCGCCGAACTGGGCCGTTATCGCCCGGGCCTGCTGCGCTGTGCGCCGGAAGTGGCCAGCCTGATGGTGTCTGGCACCTTCCAGTTGAGCGACACCGGCGCCATTCTGCACCTGCTCAGCCATAGCCTGCCGGTGCGGATCGAGTACCATACCCGGTATTGGGTCAGCATCGCAGCCGCCTGACGCTTGCAGGAGTGGCCTTGTACCGCGATGGGCCGCCAAGCGGCCATTTATGACCGAAGCAACTCCGAAGCCGTCAGTCCGCCAACGCGCGCAGGCGGCCCTCAGCGCGAAACGACTGCCGGGCAAAGCACACGAACAGCCCGGCCATCAGCGCCAGCGCCATTGGCAGGCCATGCGGCGCCACGCCCATCGCCGCGCCACTGACCAGCGGCCCGACCAAACTGCCTACGCCCCACAGCAGGCCCACGCTGGCATTGGCGGTCACCAGGTCCTGGCCCTTGAAGCGCTGGCCGATCAGCACCAACGCCAAGGTATAGATCCCCCCGGCCACCGCCCCCAGCACCACCAGCAACGGCCACAACAGCCACGTCAGGTCCAGCAACCAGGGCAAACCTATACCGATCGACATCGCCACCAGCCCGCACACCAGGTGCAGCCCGGTGCGCTCGACCCGATCGGCCAGCCAGCCCAGCGGCAGCTGGAACAACATGTCGCCGGCAAACACCACCGTCACCATCAACGCCGCCACACCCACGGCGAAGCCATGGCTGCTGGCGTATACCGGCAGCAACGACAGCACCACGGCGTCGAAGAACGAGAAGAACAGCACCGCCATGCACAACGCCGGCGCCACCCGGAAGAACCCCGCCAGGCCAAAGCTTTTCTCGCCTTCTTCGTGCGCCACATGGTCATTGGGCACCGTCAGCACGATGCACAGCAAGGCCAGGCCATAGCCAACGGTGACCACGCCAGTGATCCATGGGCTGTCCGCCCCCAGTACTGCCAGCATGGCCGGGCCGAGCACCTGGAAGCCGGTAAAGCTGGTGGCATACAGGGCCATGATCTTGCCGCGGTTGTGCTCCGGGCACAGTTCGTTGACCCACGACTCGCCCAGGATGATGGCGATACCCATGCCCAGCCCCAGGCCAAGGCGCAGCAGCGCCAGCAGCCACAGCGAGCCAAAGGCCGCTTCGAGCAGGGCGATGCTGAGTGTGCACAGGCTGAAACACAGCAGGTAGATGGTGCGCCGGGTGAGGTGGCGGCAGCAGGCATCGACCAGGAACGCCGAAAGCATCATGCCGGCAGCAGGAATAGCCGAGATGATGCCGATTTCCAGGGTGCCCGCCCCTGCTTCATGCAGGCGCAACGAAACCAGGGGCAGGCTCGCCCCCAGGCTGAAACCCACGACCGAAACGGCGAACAACAGGCCCGCCAGCAAACGCATGTTCATGTACCACTCCTTGCAAACCGGAAAAACGTGCAGACACAGGCGCGCAGGCCAAAGTGGCCAGCGGCGCGAACGCGCAGATCAGGTCAGGCGAAGTGTGGCGAGAAGGTGAATGCAAACAGCACGCTGCGGCGGCGCTTGAGTACCGTGTCGCTCGGCCACGCATGGCGCAAGCCCTGAAGGGCAGGCTGGCGGGCGCTGGGCAGTGACGGGGTACGGCGCATTACTTGGCTACTACGCAGGTGGGAGGGGAAAGTGGCGGCACTCTAGGCCAAGGACAGTCCGGTCGTCAATCGGCAGGGGCCGCCGGATGCAGCGGCCCCGACGAAATCAGCGCTTGCCGGTATTGGGCAGGAACACCGCCAACAATCCGAACAGCGGCAGGAACGAACAGACGCCATAGACGTATTCGATGCCCCGCAAGTCTGCGACGTACCCCAGCAGTGCCGCACCGATGCCGCCAAAGCCGAACATCAGGCCGAAGAAGATGCCGGCAATCATGCCCACGCTGCCCGGCACGAGCTCCTGCGCATACACCACGATGGCGGAAAACGCCGAAGCCAGAATGAAGCCGATCACCACGCTCAGTACCGTGGTCCAGAACAGATCGGCATAGGGCAGCGCCAGGGTGAACGGGGTCACGCCCAGGATCGAGAACCAGATCACCGCCTTGCGCCCGATACGGTCACCGATCGGCCCACCGAAGAAGGTCCCGGCCGCTACGGCCCCGAGGAACAGGAACAGATGCAACTGCGAACTCGCCACCGATACCGCGAATTTCTCGATCAGGTAGAAGGTGAAGTAGCTGGTGAAGCTGGCCATGTAGAAGTATTTGGAGAACACCAGCAAGCCCAACACGATCAGCGCCACGATCACCCGCTGGCGGGAGATGCCATGGGTGGCCTGCACCGCCTTGCGTGCTTTGGCCTGGTTAAGGTGTTCCTTGTACCAGCCACGCAGCATCAGGGTTACGCCAAGGAAGAACAACGCCGCCAGGCCGAACCAGGCCACGTGGGTCTGGCCGAACGGAATGACGATGGCCGCCGCCAGCAACGGGCCCAGCGCCGAACCGGTGTTGCCCCCCACCTGAAAGGTTGACTGGGCCAGGCCGAAGCGCCCGCCGGAGGCCAGCCGCGCGATACGCGAGGTTTCGGGGTGGAAGGTGGAGGAACCGATGCCCACCAGTGCAGACGCCAGCAGGATCATCGGGAAGCTGCCGACGAAGGCCAGCATCACGATCCCCACCAGGGTGCACAAGGTGCCCAGCGGCAGCAGGTTCGGTGCCGGCCGACGGTCGGTGAAAAAGCCGACCCAGGGCTGCAACAGCGAGGCGGTGATCTGGAACGTCAGGGTGATCATGCCGATCTGGGCGAAGCTCAGGTTGTAATTGGCCTTGAGCATCGGGTAGATCGCCGGCAGTACCGACTGGATCAGGTCGTTGATCAGGTGCGCCAGCGCGCAGAAACCGATGATACGCATCACCAGCGGCGTGGCCTGGTTGGCCGGTGCCTGGCTGGATGCGGTGGAGGCGCTACTGGTGGCCATTTGCCTAAATCTCCGTCCTCAGGTTTGGGATCCGATTATCGGGAAACAAATAGATACTTAGCTACCTTTTTTTCCCGCTGTCGCGACGTTCTTGAAAATGGTTCTCAATATAATTAGCATCCCTGTCTACTTCCCCTGTCATCGTTGGGCCCACTGGCCCCACTCGCGAGCAGACCGTACCCATGAGCCCGATGCCCGCCAAACAGCTGCAATCCGACCCCGAGCAGGAAGCGCTCGAGTGGTTCTCGGCGTTGCGCCACCCCAACTGTGACGACGCCCAGCGCCGGGCCTTCGCGGCCTGGTGCCAAGCCGCTGAAAACGCCCAGGCCTATGCCGAGCTGGAGCGTTTCTGGCAGCAGGTGCAGCCCTCACCCGCCCGCCCTCGCCCACGGCCGCCAAGCGAGCGCCGCAGTCACCTGGGCAAATGGGTGGCGCTGTTCTTTCTCCTGGGCCTGGCCGCCGCTACCTACCTTTACTGGCCGTGGATGCAGCGCCTGGCCAGCGAGCTGCACACCGATGTGGGCGAGCGGCGCAGCACGCGCCTGGCCGATGGCACGACCTTGAGCCTGGACAGCGCCAGTGCGATGAACGTGGACCTGCGCGGCCGTACCCGCCAGCTGCATCTGGTACAGGGCCAGGTGTACCTGCAGGTGGCGCTCGATGGGCGCGCCCTAGAGGTGGCAGTGGGTAACGCACGCATCCAGGTGTTCAGCACCCGTCTGCAGGTCACCCGCCATGCCGACCATGACGAACTGGTGGTCATCAGTGGCAAGGCCATGGTCGTGCAGGGGGGTGAGCAGCGCCTGGTCTCGACAGGTGAACGGGTAACCTTCGATGACACGCGCATCGGCACGGTACGCCCAGCGGACCTGAAAACCGTAGACAGTTGGCGCAGCGGCTACCTGAAGGCCAGCGACATGCCGCTGGGGCAGGTGCTGGAGCGCCTGGCCAGCTACCAGGGCCAGCGGGTATGGCTTATGGATGAACAACTGGCCCATCGCCGTGTAAGCGGCGATTTCAACCTCGACCGCGCCGGGAAAACCCTGCAATCCCTGGCCGCCGCCCAGCATCTGCAGCTACAAGGCGTGCTCGGGCACTGGCTTATGGTGCGCTAGAACCGGCCCTGGCCGCTAAGTTTTTGAAAGCGTGCAAATTTTTTTTGAAATGAGTGTTGACAGGGGGGGCGTTCAAGAGAATAATGCGCGCCATCGGCTACATAGCTCAGTTGGTTAGAGCATAGCATTCATAATGCTGGGGTCCGGGGTTCAAGTCCCTGTGTAGCCACCAAACAAGACGAAGGGCTTACCGCAAGGTAAGCCCTTTTTCTTTGCCTGCGAGAACTGCCGCATCTAAAGCAGCCCCGGGGCTACTCCTTCTTGCCCCTTGGGCGTCAGCGGATGCCGCTCACTGCCACAGTCAACCCGAGCCCGATCAGCGCCACGCCGATCACCCGGTCCACCAGCACTTGGCGGTCGATCATGGCCTTGCGCAAGGCAGTGCTGGAAAAAAACACCGCGACCAGGCTGAACCACAGCCAGTGCGCGAACGACATGAACGCACCATAGGCAAATGCCAGCTGCAACGAGCTGCCCGGTTGCACGACCTGGGTGTAGGCACTGACCACGAACAACATGGTCTTGGGGTTCAGTGCGTTGGTCAAAAACCCCGTGCGCAGGGCTTGCAGCACCGAGGCACTGTTAGGCGCCCCACCCTCAAGGCTGATGCGCCGGGTATTGGTGACCGACTTGTACCCCAGGTAGATCAGATACCCGGCGCCCACCACCTTCATGGCCAGGAACAGCATCGGGCTCTGGCTGATGATCACGGCAATGCCCAGTACCGTGTATAGCACGTGCACCTGGACCCCCAAGGCGATCCCCACTGCGGCAGCCAGCCCGGCCTTGCGGCCTTGTGCATAACTGCTGCGGGTCACCATGGCGAAGTCGGCACCGGGGCTGATGACGGCAAGCAGGGTGAATACGGCGACGGCGACGAGTTCGGTCATGGGGATAGCTCTCGATAGGCGATGAAAATGCACAGACCGAGGATTATCGCGAGCTTACGGTGCAGGAAAAATCGATTTATCGTGGCGTAAATCTGATAGTTTCAGTCACAGATAGCTAGCGCCTGCTCCAGCCAGCGTGTGATTGTGCAGGCTGCCCAACGCTGCAGTGCCGGCTTGGAGAACTGCCATGAAACTGCCCCCTCTCAACGCCTTCCGCTACTTCGACAGCGCCGCCCAAAGCGAAAGCTTCGTGCGCGCCGCCGAACACCTGCACGTCACCCACGGCGCCGTCAGCCGGCAAGTGCGCTTGCTCGAAGAAAGCCTTGGCGTAGAACTGTTCGAGCGCCGCAACCGGGCCATTTTTCTCACCGCCGCCGGCCGCGCGCTGCACGGCACCACCCAGGCGATCTTCGAACAACTGGAAGGCGCCGTGCAGCGCTTGCAACACCAGGCCCGCGACAATGTGCTGGTGCTGTCCTGCGAACCGACCATCGCCATGCGCTGGCTGATCCCGCGGCTGCCGCGTTTCCATGCAGCCCACCCCGATCTGCAGTTGCACCTGGTAGCCGCTGGCGGTCCGCTGGACTTCGCCCGCGGCGGCGTCGACCTGGCCATCCGCCGTGACGACTTCCATTGGGGTAACCAGTTGTTCAACCAGAAGGTCTGCGATGAGTGGGTCGGCCCGGTGTGCCGCCCCAGCGCCGGGTTCCGGCTCGACGGCCAACGCCTGCTGCACAGCACCACCCGCCCCGCTGCCTGGCCCACTTGGCTGCGCCTCAGCGGCCAACGGGCGCGGCACTGCGAACGCAGCGACTACGAGCATTTCTATCTGTCGATCCAGGCTGCCAGCGCCGGTTTGGGCGTGGCCATGGCCTCTGCCTTGATGGTGCGAGACGAACTCGACAGCGGGCAGTTGCAGGCGCCGTTCGGGTTTATCCGCGATGGCTCGGCCTACCACCTGCTCAGCCCCCAGCCGTTGAACGATGGTGGCAAGCGCCAGCGCTTCACAGGCTGGGTCATGGAAGAGTGTCACGCCTGTCTGGCTCATTTGGGCTTGTTGCAGCCTGACGCCCCGGCACCCCCGGTGCCGGGGCAGCCGCGCTAGGCGATGTTAACCAGGCAGCACGCAGGGTCAGTCTTCAAGCAGGGTACAAGCCATCACCAGGGCATCTTCACGGCCACCCGCCACGGGGTAATAGTCACGGCGACGGCCGATTTCATTGAAGCCGTAGCGCTCGTACAAGCGGTAGGCCGACTGGTTGCTGGCGCGCACTTCCAGGAAGCATTCGCGGCCATTTAGCTGGTAGGCACGGGCCATCAGGTGCTCCAGCAGGCGCAGGCCCAGGCCGCAGCCTTGGTTCTCGGGTTTGACGGTAATGTTGAGCAGGTGCGCTTCGTCGATGATCACGTTGATCACCCCATGGCCCACTTGCTGCTCGCCATCGAACATCAGCCAGACTTCGTAGGATTTGAGCGCATCCTGGAAAATCCCGCGGGTCCAGGGGTGGCTGAACGCGGCATATTCGATCTTAAGTACGGCATCCAGATCCGCCTCGGTCATCGGGCGAAAACTGATCGAGTCACTCATTCAACGCTCTTCCAGCGCGCCATCAGCTGGCGCATGGCTTTCCAGACGTCCGCCTTGCGCTGCGGCTCGTCCATCAACAGTTCAAGGCCCGGCAAGACCCAGGCGTCGCCCAGGCCGTCGAGCTTCAGGGTTTGATAGTAGGCCTGGGCGTCGGCGTTGGCGGCAAAGCGCACCGCTGGCAGGCCCACCAGCCAGAGGCAGGTGCAGGGCGCGTCTTCCAGGCGCGCCTGGACGAAGCCCTGGACAAAATCACGCGCTGCCTCCGGGCCCTGGTCCATGTTGCCGCGTACCAGCAACGGCCAGCGCACCGGCTCGCCGATGATCTGCGGTGCATCGGGTAGCCCGGCGGCGCGCAGCATGTCCTTGAGCAGCAGGTAGGAAGGGTCGCGGCTCTGGAACGGCTGGCCGGTGGCCAGTTCGACCAGCAGCAGGCAACTGCCGGCGCGCAGCAACTGCAGCGCGAAACGTGGCGGTGGCACCGGCGCCGGCCTTGGTGGTGCGGGTTGCGCCTCGGCCTCGACCGCCTTGACCGCCGGCTTGGGCCCACTGCCGGGCCGCGGGATCTCGATTTTGGGCCGCTCGGCGGAGCGCGCCTGGGGCGCGATTGGCTTTTCGTTGCCAGGGGGGGCCGGCCGCACATCGAAGTCGAGGTCCTCGACCGGGGCCACCGGCAGCAGCAACTCGGGGCGCGACGGCGCAGCGAACGGCAGTTCGGCGCGCGGCAGCCAGTGCACCACTTGCATGGCGGAAAGGAAGGCGCGGCGGCGGGGTTCGGTGAGCAAGGGGCGGGGTCCGAGGGGTGGAGGCAGTTGGGCATTCTAACGTGTACGCCTTGGTTTTTGCAGCGTCTATCAGACCGAGCGCCGCGCGGGCGGCGCTCGATCTCACTGTCACCACAAAAACCACGCCATACACCCATGTGACATGAGGTTATCCCCCCATTACAGACCAAGGGGTGAAACCCTGCCCCCCGGATGCAGTACAATCGCCCCTTTTTCTTGGCAACGAGTCGAAGCCAATGATCGAACCCAAGCGCGTCCTGCGCGCCCTAGCCGAACACTGGGCCCTGATCGAGCCGCTGTGCGAGCGTTTCGACCAGGGCACCCTGAGCCTGGTCGAGCTGCGCCAGCATGTGGCCCGCCAGCAAGTAGAAAGCACCCCGCAGGACATCACCCAGCTGCTCGACGTGTGGATCCGCCTGGACATCCTGGTCCCGGTGGCCAAAAGCCCGAACCGTTTCGAGCTCAATGCGCAGATACACGACTTTCTCGCCTACCTGCGCCGCGAGCACCGGCTGGGCCTGTGCCTGGAGATCGAAGCCTACCTGCGCCACCTGGAGCGCCTTGCCGGGCACATCCAGGATGCCTTCGACAACCGCGACAGCGACGACCTGGCGCGCCAGCTGCGCCTGCTCGACATGCGCGTGCGCGATGTGCTCAAAAAGCTCGACAACGACGAGCAGGCGCTGGTGGCCGTGGCCGAACGGGCCAAGACCAGCAACCGCCAGATCCCGCTGCGCCAGCGCTATGCCGAGGTCCTGGCCACCTGGGACGAGTACGTCGAGCCGATGATCCAGCTGGTCAACGCCGACGGCGCCTTCGAGCAAGGCGTGCGCAAGGTCGAGACCGTGCTGCTCAAGCTGCTGGGCGAACAGGCGCGCCTGGGCCACCTGGTCGATGACGACATGCTGCTGCGCACCCATGCGCGCATCCTGGAGATGCAGACCAACGCTCAGCTCACCCTGCGCCACGCCCGCGAACTGCTGTTGCCGCTGCGCGAAGAAGCCCGTCGGCACAACGCCGTGACCCGTGGCGCCGCACTGGCCCTGTCGGTGATCCGGCGCAAGGGCCTGGATGCCGTGCCGCAAGCGGCCATGCCGATGTTCACCCGCCCGCAAAGCACCTTTCTCGGCAGTGCCAGCCAGGTCGAAGCCTACGTGTACGCCCTGGCCCGCTTCGAGCCCAAGCCGGCGCGCTTCCCCAAGGCCCACAAGACGCAGTCCGGTGCCCTGCCCCGCGCCCCACGCACGGTCAAGGAAATGGCCGAACGTTGCGAACAGGCGCTGCCCCTGCCCGACCTGATGGTCTGGCTGCTGGAGCAGGAGCCCGAAGGCGCCACCGACGAGTTGCTGTACTGGTTCTCGCGCCTGTCGCGGGAAAAGCGCTTCAAGCGCGAACGCCTGGACCGGCGCGAGTACACCACCCAGGAACACTTGGTCAGCCTGCGCTCGTTCGCCCTGACCTCCAGCCGCGAAGACGCCAACAGCGCGCCTACCGACCCCAACGCGAGCCCAGCCCATGCATCTTGATCTTTCCGAACTGTCCCAGCTCGCGCCGATCTTTCGCGAGCTGTTCAAAGGCTTCCACATCAGCCGTCGCGACCCCGAGCTGTACGCTCAGCTGTCGAACTTCCAGGACCAGTACCGCACCCTGTTCAAGGCCCTGGGCTTCGAGCTGGTGTGCGACACCCGTGGTTTCTACTACTTCGTGCCGGACATGACCGCGGCGCAGGTCAACAAGACCGCGCAACGCCTGTCGCTGTTCACCTTCATCCTGGTCGAGCACCTGGCGGACCAGGGCCGCGACCCCATGGCAGTGCTGGACGGCGGCAGTATCGGCCGCGACGAGCTGCCCTCGTTGCTGGACAAGTACCGCGACCTGTTCCTGCAGGCCGAGGTGCAGACCGTCGACGAGCTTGAAGAGAAGATCCTGCGGCGCATGACCCAGCTGGGCTTCGCCCACGAAGAAGGCGGCATCTACCGCTTCCTGCCGCCCATGCACCGTTTCCTCGACGTGTGCCTGTCGGTGCAGCAGGACCGCGACCTGGCCGCCACGCTGCACAGCGACCTGCCGCTGCCGACCCCGGTATTGGTCGAGGAAGAAAGCCCCGAAGAACTCAACCGCACCGACGACCCGCTGGACCTCACGCCGTTCGAGGGCGAGGAAAGCGAAGAGGACGCCCTGGCCCGGGCCATCCGCGAAGAGCAACAGGAGATTGACGCATGAGCCAGGAACGCTACGGCATCCGCCGCTTCGCACTGCTCAACACTGCAGGCTACAGCCTTGGCCTGTTCCCGCTGGAGCACCCGCTGTCGGTCTACGGCGCCAACAACCTGGGCAAATCGGCGTCGATCAACGCGCTGCAGTTCCCGATCCTGGCACGCATGTCAGACATGAGCTTCGGCAAGTACAGCCTCGAGCAGTCGCGCCGCTTCTACTTTGCCAGCGACACCTCGTACATTCTCTGCGAACTGAGCCTGCCCCATGGCCCCCACGTGATTGGCGTGGTCGGCCGCGGGCCGGGCGGTGGTTTCGGTCACCAGTTCTTCGCCTACAAGGGCGAACTGGACCTGGCCCACTACCAGAAGAACGACACCTGCCTGCGCCAGAAAGAGCTCTTCACCAACCTCGAGCGCCTGGGCATAAAGGCTTACGAGGTCAAGCCCGACGAGCTGCGCCGGCTGCTGGTCGGCGGCCACACGTCGGTGCCGCTGGACCTGACCATGATCCCGCTGCGCTCCACCAGCGAGCAAAGCCTGAAAACCTTCCGCGCACTGTTCATCAACCTGCTGCACATGCGCGAGATCACTGCGGCCAAGCTCAAGCAACTGTTCCTCGATGCCTTCGAGCACAGCCTGCGCTCGGGCAGCGTTGACTACATCGCCGCCTGCGAAGAGGCCTTCCGCGACGTACGCCGCATGGAACAGGACTACAACGCCCTGGTCGCGGCCGGCCCGCTGGTCGAGGCGCTGGCGGGCGGCGTGGCCCAGCGTGACATCCTGCGCGGCAAGCTGCACCGCATTTCCCCGGTGCTCGACACCTTGCTGGGCACCTGGCAGGAATACGCCATGGCGCGCAAGGAAGAGCTGGTGATCCAGGCCGAGCACTACCGTGGCGAGCAGGACCGCCTGCAGAACGACCAGCGCGGCGGCACCCAGGAGCTGATGCGCCTGGAGCGCGAAATCACCGGTATCCAGCGCTGGCTGGGTGAGCTGTCGGCCCTCAAGCACCGCTTTGCGCTGGTCGATGACGTGAAGGTGCTGGAGCAGCAACTGCTGGCAGCCAAGGACGCGCACGACGAACTGGCCGGTGCCCTGGCCCAGTCGCGGCAGTTCAGCGCCGAAGACCTCGACGAGCGTGTGCGCGACCTGGAAAAGCGCCTGAAGCAGGTCAAGCAGCAGCTCGACCATGCCGACAACAACAGCTATGCGCGCCTGCGCGAAGAGTTCTCGCAGCAGGACGTCGACCGCCTGATGCGCCTGTTCAACGGTGCGCTGTTCAGCCTGCCATTGGGCGAGCGCGGCATCGAGCTGGACGACAGCGACCTGTGGGTAAAATCGCTGGAAGCGGTGCTCGACGGCTTCAAGGGCGAGCGCTTCGAGGCGCCGGGCCTGGCCATCGACCTGACCAACATCGACCCGCCGGCCCTGCAGGCCCTGGCCGACCGCGCCGCCCTGCGCGACCAGAAAGAGCGCCTGGAGAAAGAGCTGAAACAGCTCAAGACCCAGCAGGCCGTAGCCGCCGACCGCTCGGCCTCCAAGGCCCAGACCGAAACCCTGTATCAGGAAGTGCTGGACGCCCAGAAGGCCCTGGAAGACTACCGCCGCAGCCAGACCCTCGCGGCCGAAGAGCCGGAAAAACTCGAGCAACTGTCGCAACTGGAAGCCGCCCAGGACGAGCTCAAGCGCTCCAGCGACGCGTTCACCGAACGCGTCCAGCAACTGTCGGCCAAGCTGCAACTGGTCGGCCGCCAGCTCGGCGACCTGGAGTCCAAGCAGCGCACCCTGGAAGACGCCCTGCGCCGCCGCCAACTGCTGCCGGCCGACCTGCCCTACGGTACGCCTTTCATGGAAGCCATCGACGATTCGATGGACAACCTGCTGCCGCTGCTCAACGACTACCAGGACAGCTGGCAGAGCCTGCAGCGCGTCGATAACCAGATCGAGGCACTGTATGCCCAGGTGCGCCTGAAAGGCGTGGCCAAGTTCGACAGTGAAGACGACATGGAGCGCCGCCTGCAATTGCTGGTGAACGCCTATGCGCACCGCACCGACGAAGCCCTGACCCTGGCCAAGGCGCGCCGCGCGGCGGTGACCGACATCGCCCGCACCCTGCGCAACATCCGCAGCGACTACGACAGCCTCGAGCACCAGCTGGCGCTGTTCAACCGCGAGATCAACAAGCGCCAGGTATCCAACCTGGAAAGCTTCCGCGTGGTGCTGGCGCCGAACAAGGAAGCGCTCAAGCATATCGACCAGATCATCCACAGTGCCGGCCAGTACGAGGAAGGCGAAACCCTGTCGGTATTCGACCTGACCCAGAGCGCCGAGCAGGACAACAAGAACGAAGAGGCCAAGGAGTACCTGGCGCGCCTGGTGGCGGCCAACCACAACCAACTGGGTTTGAAGGACCTGTTCGAGCTGGCGTTCGAGATCACCAAGGTCAACGGCCAGCCGGTCATCCATGCCGACATCGATGGCGCGGCCTCCAACGGCACCACCATGACCATCAAGGCGCTGACCAACATGTACCTGTTGCTGCACCTGATGGACCGCGACCTGGCCGGCCGTATTCGCCTGCCGTACTACCTGGACGAAGCGGCCGACATCGACGAGCGCAACCAGGCGGCACTGCTGGAAACCAGCCTGCAGCTGGGCTTCGTGCCGATTCTGGCGAGCGTGAAGCCCCAGGTATCGGCACGTGTGGCGATCGACCTGGAAGGTGGCAGCGGGCCGAATGGCATCTACATCGACGAGGCGGACTGGAAGTTCATCAGCCGCTTGGATGAGGTGAAAGCGGTTGTGCGTGAGGACCAGGCCGAAGAGTTGGCCTGAGGAACCTGGGGCCGCTTTGCGGCCCTTTCGCGACACAAGGCCGCTCCCACATTGACCGGCATATGCAGGACCTTTGTGGGAGCGGCCTTGCGTCGCGATGGAGGCCAAAGGCCTCCCGGCCATCTACCAGGCGATCACTGCGCCCAAGGCAAGATCGGAATCGCCGTCACCGCATTCTGTGGGCTGCCCTCGACGATGCGGTCGCTGTACACCAGGTACACCAGGGTATTGCGCTTCTTGTCGAGGAAGCGCACCACCTGCATGGTCTTGAACACCAGCGAGGTGCGCTCCTTGAACACCTCCTCGCCATCCTTGAGCTCACCCTTGAAGCTGATCGGCCCGACCTGGCGGCAGGCGATGGAGGCCTCCGCCCGATCTTCGGCAAGGCCCAGCCCGCCTTTCACCCCGCCCGTCTTGGCCCGCGACAGGTAGCAAGTCACACCTTCGACCTTGGGGTCGTCGAAGGCTTCCACCACGATGCGGTCGTTCGGCCCAAGGAACTTGAACACGGTGGACACCTGGCCGATTTCCTCAGCCCCGGCCAGCATGGGCAAAGCCAACGCGGCAACGGCAATCATCCTTTTCAACACAGCCAAACCCTCAGACCAGAACCAGGTTGTCGCGGTGCACCAGTTCTGGCTCCGCAATGTAGCCCAAGGTGCTCTCGATGGCATCCGAAGGCTGGCCAATGATCTTCTGCGCCTCCAAGGCGCTGTAGTTGGCCAGGCCACGGGCGACCTCTGCACCGTCCGGGCCGACGCACACCACCATCTCGCCACGGCGGAAACTGCCTTGCACGGTTTTCACCCCCACCGGCAGCAAGCTCTTGTTGGCCTGGCGCAGCGCCTGCACGGCACCGGCATCCAGCACCAGGGTGCCACGGGTTTGCAAGTGCCCAGCCAGCCACTGCTTGCGCGCCGCGAGCATGCCGCGCTCGGGTGACAGCAAGGTCCCCAGACGCTCGCCAGCCTTCAGGCGGTCGAGCACGCGCTCGATGCGGCCACCGATGATGATGGTGTGGGCACCCGAGCGGGCCGCCAGGCGCGCGGCGCGCAGCTTGGTCTGCATGCCGCCACGGCCCAGCGCGCCACCGGTGCCGCCGGCCACGGCATCCAGCGCCGGGTCGTCGGCACGGGCTTCGTAGATCAGCTGGGCCTCGGGGTTGTTGCGCGGGTCGGCGTCGAACATGCCATCACGGTCGGTAAGGATCACCAACAGGTCGGCCTCGACCAGGTTGGCCACCAGCGCCGCCAGGGTATCGTTGTCGCCGAAACGGATTTCATCGGTGACCACGGTGTCGTTTTCGTTGATGACGGGCACCACACCCAGGTCGACCAGGGTACGCAGGGTGCTGCGGGCGTTCAGGTAACGCTTGCGGTCGGACAGGTCGTCATGGGTCAGCAGGATCTGCGCGGTGTGCTTGCCGTGCTCGCCGAAGCTCGACTCCCAGGCCTGCACCAGGCGCATCTGGCCGATCGACGCAGCGGCCTGCAGCTCGTTCATCGCGCTCGGTCGCGAGGTCCAGCCCAGCTGGCTCATGCCGGCAGCAACGGCCCCGGAGGACACCAGTACCAACTCCACGCCCGCCTCACGCAGCGCGACCATCTGCTCGACCCAAACGGCCATGGCCCCGCGGTCGAGGCCCTTGCCATCGGCGGTCAGCAGAGCACTGCCAATCTTCACGACCCAGCGCTTGGCGCCCGTCACCTTGCTTCGCATCTTCTTCCAACCTATGTCGAATCTGTAGATACCGTGGATACAAAAACGCCGCTCCAGAGAGCGGCGTTTAGTGTACTGCAACCGGTCAGTCGCGCACGTAAATGATTTCCGGGCCGTCTTCGTCGTCCTCGAAATCATCGTCCCAACCGTCATCGTCGCCGATGTCGTGCACGCTCTTGACGCCGGTGCGACGCAGGGTGCGGGCGTCGTCCAGGGCCTGCAGCTGGGCACGGGCTTCGTCTTCGATGCGCTGGTCGAGGTCGGCCAGCTCTTCGGCGTAGGCCGGGTCGTTGGCCAGGCGGTCGGCGCGGTCTTCGAGGTAGCGCATCAGGTCGTGGCTGAGCTTTTCGGTGCCCTGCTTGGAGATGGCCGAAATCACGTAGACCGGACCGTCCCACTGCAGGCGCTCGACCACTTCCTGCACGCGTGCGTCGCGCTCGTCGTCCATGACCATGTCGGCCTTGTTCAGCACCAGCCAGCGCTCACGCTCGGCCAGCGACGGGCTGAAGCGGGTCAGCTCGTTGACGATCACTTCGGCTGCGTCGGCAGGGCTGCTCTCGTCCAGCGGCGCGATGTCCACCAGGTGCAGCAGCACGCGGGTGCGGGCCAGGTGCTTGAGGAAGCGGATACCCAGGCCGGCGCCATCGGAAGCACCTTCGATCAGGCCGGGGATGTCGGCGATGACGAAGCTCTTCCAGCGGTCGACGCTGACCACACCCAGGTTCGGCACCAGGGTGGTGAACGGGTAATCGGCCACTTTCGGCTTGGCGGCCGAAACCGAGCGAATGAAGGTGCTTTTGCCGGCGTTTGGCAGGCCCAGCAGGCCCACGTCGGCCAACACCTTCATTTCCATCTTCAGGTCACGCTGCTCACCCGGCTTGCCTGGGGTGGTCTGGCGCGGTGCCCGGTTGGTACTGGACTTGAAGCGCGTGTTGCCCAGGCCGTGCCAGCCGCCTTGGGCGACCATCAATTTCTGCCCCGGGGTGACCAGGTCACCGATCACTTCCTGGGTGGAAGCATCGATCACGGTAGTACCGACCGGCACACGCAGGAACAGGTCTTCACCCTTCTTGCCGGTGCAGTCGGTGCTGCCGCCGTTGGCGCCGCGCTGGGCTTCGTGGTGACGGGTGTAGCGGTAGTCGACCAGGGTGTTCAGGTTTTCGTCGGCAACCATGTACACCGAGCCGCCGTCACCGCCATCCCCGCCATTGGGGCCACCGTTCTCGATGAACTTCTCGCGACGGAAGCTCATGCAACCGTTGCCGCCGTCACCGGCCTTGACCCGAATAGATACTTCGTCAACAAACTTCATTAAAACCGCCTCTCGTCGGCAGACGAGCTGAATGACTCAAAAACATGAGGCTCTTGCAAAAATGAGCGCGGCGGCCCCGTACGACCGTAGAAACCAACGCCGGCAACCCAGACAAACAGCTTTGCAAGAGGCTCACCACAAACGAAAAAGCCCCGTCGCATGACGGGGCTTCTGGAGCGACGTCGCGATTAAGCGGCGACGATGCTCACGTAACGGCGCATGAACTCGCCTTTCTTCTCGAACTTGATCACGCCTTCGATCTTGGCGAACAAGGTGTGGTCCTTGCCCATGCCAACGCCGTAGCCAGCGTGGAATTCGGTGCCGCGCTGACGGACGATGATGTTGCCTGGCTTGATAACCTGGCCGCCATACATCTTCACGCCAAGGCGTTTCGATTCTGAGTCGCGACCGTTACGAGTACTACCACCAGCCTTCTTGTGAGCCATGGTTCAATTCTCCAAATAAATTCAGGGGATCTAGGGGATTAAGCCTGGATGCCGGTGATTTTGATCTCGGTGAACCACTGGCGGTGGCCCATACGCTTCATGTGGTGCTTACGACGACGGAACTTGATGATGCGAACCTTGTCGTGGCGGCCTTGCGAAACGACTTCGGCCACTACTTTAGCGCCAGCAACAACTGGAGCACCGATGGTGACGTCTTCACCGTTGGCGACCAGCAGGACGCGATCGAAAGTCACGGATTCGCCAGTGGCGACTTCCAGTTTTTCGATCTTGAGGAATTCACCTTCAGCGACTTTGTACTGCTTGCCGCCGGTAACGATTACTGCGTAAGACATGGTATTTCTCCGATAATCCTGCTCACCCAGCGCTTTATATGATGAGTATTGGCTGGCATGGCTGCACAGGGCTGGAACGGCCCGGCGCAATTGCGTAAGGCAGGTGCTGCCCAGGAAGTTAGGGTGCGCGATTGTACGCAACCACGGTTTTGCTTGCAAGTGCCGCCCCCGGCCAGCTGGCACCGCGCCTTGACACACCGGGACCTGCGACCTAGCATGCCGCGCAACCTCACTGGAGCAGCCGATGCAACCCCAAACCTTCTACCGCGCGGTAGCTGATGATTTCAGCGCCGTCGACGAGATCATCAAGAAGCAGCTGACCTCGCGCGTGCCGCTGGTATCGAAGATCGGCGACTATATCACGTCCGCCGGCGGCAAGCGCCTGCGCCCCCTGCTGGTCCTGCTGTGTGGCAAGGCCCTGGGCCGTGAAGGCGACGACCTGCGCCTGCTGGCTGCCACCATCGAGTTCCTGCACACCGCCACCCTGCTGCACGACGATGTGGTCGACATGTCCGGCATGCGCCGCGGCCGTTCCACCGCCAATGCCCTGTGGGGTAACGCGCCGAGCGTGCTGGTGGGTGACTTCCTTTATTCGCGCTCGTTCGAAATGATGGTCGAGCTGGGCTCGATGCCGGTCATGCAGATCCTGTCCAAGGCCACCCGGGTGATTGCCGAGGGTGAGGTGCTGCAGCTGTCGCGGGTACGCGACGCCAGCACCACCGAGGAAGTCTACATGGAGGTCATCCGGGGCAAGACGGCCATGCTGTTCGAAGCCTCCACCCACAGCGCCGCGGCGCTGGCCGAAGCCACGGACGCGCAGCGCGAAGCCCTGCGAACCTTTGGCGACCACCTGGGCGTGGCCTTTCAGCTGGTCGACGACCTGCTGGACTACAAGGGCGACTCGCAGACGCTGGGCAAGAACGTTGGCGACGACCTGGCCGAAGGCAAGCCTACCCTGCCGCTGATCTACACCATGCGCGAAGGCACCGCCGAACAGGCGGCGCTGGTGCGCCAGGCCATTCAGAAGGGCGGCCTGGAAGACCTGGAGCAGATTCGCGTGGCAGTCGAGGAATCGGGTGCGCTGCAGTACACCGCAGAGCTGGCTCGTGATTACGTGAAGCGCGCCATTGCATGCCTTGAGGTGCTGCCAGCCAGCGAGTACCGCGATGCACTGGTTGAGCTGAGCGAGTTTGCAGTCGCGCGCACGCACTGACACACCGAGCCGCTTCTTCGCGGGCTTGCCCGCTTCCACAGGTTGATACCGACACTGTGGCAGCGGGCAAGCCCGCGGTTGCTTTTGTCCGGACATAATCCCTTCTGGAAAAATACCTTTTACAATGCGGGCTTTCTACCGCCCGTCTGTTTGTTTGAGGAACCGAAGTGAGCACTCTGCCACCCTGCCCGAAATGCAATTCCGAATACACCTATGAGGATGGCACTCAGCTGATCTGCCCTGAATGCGCCCACGAGTGGTCGGCCAGCGGCGATGCCGAGGCTGCCAGCGACGAGGTGGTGAAAAAGGATTCGGTCGGCAACATCCTGCAGGATGGCGACACCGTCACCGTGATCAAGGACCTGAAGGTCAAGGGTTCATCCCTGGTGGTCAAGGTCGGCACCAAGGTCAAGAACATCCGCCTGTGCGATGGCGACCACGACATCGACTGCAAGATCGACGGCATCGGCGCCATGAAGCTGAAGTCCGAGTTCGTTCGCAAAGTCTGATTCCATGAATTCCGCCAATTGGCGCTTGCTATTCTGATAATAAGAATTATTCTCATTGGAATCGATTTCCAAGGAGAGTAGCCATGACTTATCTGATCGACGCCTGGCTGGACCGCCCTCACCCCTACCTGCGCATTCTTCATCGGGAAACCGGCGAGGTGTGCGCGGTACTCGAAGCAGAAGCCCTCGACGAACTGCGTGATCAGGGCGACCTGGACATGAGCGGGTTGAATTCGAGTGAACCGGGGGTATTGAAGGAGCTGGTGCGGAATCTGTTTCTGTTCTGCTATGCGCGGGCGTTGCGCCCCGGGGGAACGGATTGGAATTGAGGTTGGCAGCGCCGGCCTCATCGCTGGCAAGCCAGCTCCCACAAGTACTGCTAACGCGACACCTGTGGGAGCGGGCGAGCCCGCGAATGGGCCGCAAAGCGGCCCCGGCGATCTTACAGAACGTCGAGCAGCTCGACGTCGAACACCAGCACGCTGTGCGGCGGGATGCTGCCCACGCCTTGGGCGCCGTAAGCCAGCTCGCTCGGCACGTACAGGCGCCATTTGCTGCCTGCGTTCATCAGCTGCAGGGCTTCGGTCCAGCCAGCGATCACGCCGCCGACCGGGAATTCAGCCGGCTGGCCACGCTCGTAGGAGCTGTCGAACACAGTGCCGTCGATCAGGGTGCCGTGGTAGTGCGTGCGCACGTTGTCTTCACGGCTTGGCTTGGCGCCGTCGCCGGCAGTCAGCACTTCGAACTGCAGACCGGAAGCCAGGGTAGTGATGCCGTCACGCTTGGCGTTCTCGACCAGGAATTCCTTGCCCGCGGCAGCAGCGGCTTCGGCCTTGGCCGCCGCTTCGGCTTGCATCACTTCGCGGATGACCTTGAAGCTGGCCGACAGGTCGGCTTCGCTGACGCGGCTGTCGGCGCCGTTGAAAGCGTCGGTCAGGCCGGCCAGGATCGCTTCCAGGCTGACGCCTGGTGGTGGGTTGTCGCGCAGCTGGCCGCCCAGCTGACGGCCAATGCCGTAGCTGACGCGGGTTTCGTCGGTGGACAGGTTGAGTTCGGACATTGTCGTGCTCCACTGCAGGGCGCAGTGCAGCCGCGCCCTTGATGAAAAGGGCGAGCAGCCTAGCACACTGGGCCGCCGCGAGCAGCTACCAGGCCGAAGGCTGCGCGCGCGAACAGCCCTGTACAACTCAGTGCTTGGTCAGCTTGTCCAGGTAGCCCATGCAGAACGCCGAAACCACGAAGGTCATGTGAATGATCACGTACCACATCAGGTAGTCGGTGGAGATGTTCTGTGCGTCCATGAACACGCGCAGCAGGTGAATGGACGAAATGGCCACGATCGATGCGGCCACCTTCATCTTCAGCGACGAAGAGTCCATTTTGCCCAGCCAGTTGAGTTTTTCCTTGCTTTCGTCGATGTCCAGTTGCGAGACGAAGTTCTCGTAGCCAGAAATCATCACCATCACCAGCAGGCCGCCCACCAGCGACATGTCGATCAGCGACAGGATCACCAGGATCAGGTCGGCTTCGCTGAGGGCGAAGACGTTGGGCAGGACGTGGACCACTTCCTGGAAAAATTTCAGCGCCAGGGCCAGCAGGCCGAGTGACAGGCCGAAGTAGATCGGGGCGAGCAGCCAGCGCGAGGCATACATCGCGTTTTCGAGGATACGTTCCATGAAGTTCGGGACTCATCAGATGACTAAAAAAGCGACGGCGAGTATAGCCAGCCACCTGTTGCAGCAAAAGCCCGATCCAGGCGACCACGACCCCCTGTAGGGCGGCCTTGCGTCGCGATCGGCCCGCAAAGCACCCCAGCGTACGCTCAGGTCTCCGGATGAAACTGGTAATCCCCCAGGTTCCGGCAGCGCTCGCCGTTGATCCGGCGCAGCTGCGCCTGCAGGTGCAAGCACCAGATCTGCGGGTCTTCTGCCACCTGGTACCCGTGCAGGGTCAGGCTGTCGACGATGGCATGCAGCACCGACTCGGCCACCATTGGCCCATGGAACGGCCCCTGGGCCTTGATTGCAGAGGGTTGTTCACCGGCCATGCCGGCGGCGAACAGCAAGGTCCACATGCCGGTGTCGCCGGCCAATGGGCGAATGCTGCATTCGATGCGGGTCACCAGGCCCAGGCACTGGCGTGTGAGGCTGAGGTTGCGCATGGCCGCGTCCCCTCCAATGAGCCTTGTTCAGCCTGAAACCCTCAGGCTGTTTCCATCCTGAACGCTGTTCCTTCCTTAAGTTCCAGCATAGAAGAGCAAAACAGAAAGTTGGAAAACCGGCGCTGAACGGTAGCACATGGCCGCCAGCGCCGGTTTATTGACTTAGGCGGGCTTGGCCTGGGCGATGACTTCCTCAAGGCGCTCCTTTTCCGCCTTTTCGATCTCTTCCTCGCTGATCATCTCGGCAATTTCCCGTAGGCGCTCCACCACCCGGGCGTTGACACTGCCCTCGGTGAACTGGCCCTTGTCATCCAGCACGCCGGCCTCTTCGCCCACCAGCAGGCTGAGCGCCTCGTCGGCCTGGCTGACGGCGTAGACGTGGAACATGCCGTTTTCCACAGCCTGCAACACACGCTCGTCCAGCATCAGGGTAGCCACGTTGGCACGCGGGATGATGACCCCCTGCTCGCCCGTCAGGCCACGCGCTTCGCACAGGCGGAAGAAGCCCTCGATTTTCTCGTTCACCCCACCCACGGCCTGCACTTCACCAAACTGGTTGATCGAGCCAGTAATGGCGAAGCACTGCTTGAGCGGTGTACGCGACAAGGCCGAGATCAGCGTGCACGCCTCGCCCAGCGAGGCGCTGTCACCGTCCACATAGCCGTAGGACTGCTCCAGGGCGATACTCGCGGAAATCGCCAACGGGAACTCCTGGGCGTAGCGGCTGCCCAGGTAACCAGTGAGGATCATCACCCCCTTGGAGTGGATCGGCTGGCCCAGGTTGACCTCTCGCTCGATGTCGACGATACCGCTGCCGCCCGGGTATACCGTGGCCGAAATACGTGCCGGCATGCCGAACGCCGAATCGCCGACTTCCAGCACCGTCAGGCCGTTGCACTTGCCGATCGCCGCACCTTCAGTGTCGATCAGGATGATGCCGGCAAGCATGTCGTCCAGTACCCGCTGCGATACCCGGCCGGTACGGGTGGCCTTGGCCTTGAGTGCCCGCTCGATATGGCCGGCGTCAGTCATTTCGTCACCGGCCAGCTGGCGGATGAAGTCGGCTTCGCTGACCAGCTGGAACAGGTCGCCGATACGGGCCGACAAGCGCGACTGGTTCTCCGCCAGGCGTGCGCTGAACGTGGCCAGGCGCGCCACCGCATCGCTGGTCAGCGGCGCCATGCCTTCTTCGTTGGTGCGGGTGCGCAACAGCTGGGCGAATTGCTCCAGGTTCTCGTCGACCATGGGCATGTCTTCGTCGAAGTCGACCAGCACGCGGAACATCTCCTGGAAGTCCGAGTCGTGGTCCTGCAGTGCGTAGTACAGCTGCCGCGAGCCGATGATCACCAGCTTGACATTGAGCGGGATCATCTGCGGCTGCAGGCTGACAGTAGCCACCCGGCCCAGCTCACCGATCGGCGATTCCATTTTCAGCTTGCGCGATTGCAGCGCACGCTTGAGCGCGTCCCACACGAACGGTTCGCCCAGCATCTTCTCGGCTTCGAGGATCAGGAAGCCGCCATTGGCCCGGTGCAGCGCCCCCGGGCGCAACTGGCGATACGAGGTATACAGCGCGCCCTGGTCGGTGCTGTATTCGATGCGGCCAAACAGGTTGTCGTAGGTCGGATGCGGCTCGAACACCACCGGTGCGCCACCGTTGGCGTAGTGGCCCACGACCAGGCTTGGCGCGTATTGCTCTTCCAGCAGCTTGCGGGCAACGGCGTCGGTCTTGCTGTCATCGACCAGTTGCTCGACCACGGTGCGCAGCAGGTTCAATTGCACCGATTGCAGGTAGGCGCAGACCGCGGCGTTCTCGGCGTACTTTTCCGAAAGCGGCGCCAGCAGCGGTTGCAGGGCCAGGGTGATGGTTTCTTCGTTCAGCTGGCGCAACTGGTTGTTCGACTCGCGCTTCCATTGCGGCAGGCTGGCCAACTCCTCGTTCAGCTGCTCCTCGAGCTGGGCGATGTCTTCGTGGAACTGCTCGCGCACCTCTTCCGGCAACTGGGCGAATTCCGCTTCGTCCAGCGCCTTGCCATCGGCCATGGGGGTGAAGGCGACGTTGCTGGAGTCGCGGTACAAGGCCACGTCCTTCTCCAGCGACGCCCGCTCGATCACATCCAGGGCACGGTCATAGCGCTGGTTGAAGGCGCGGTCGATGGCGCCCTTCTTCTGCTGGTACGACGGGTGCTCGAACACCGCCGGGAAGGTGGCCAGCAGGTTGTCGATCAGCCCGCCCATGTCGGCGATGAACTCGGTGGCGGTGCCGGACGGCAGCTCCAGTGCCCGCGGCTCGCGGGTGTCGTCGAAGTGGTTGACGTATACCCAGTCGGCCGGGGTCTGCTGGCGTTTGCCTTCGGCCTTGAGGTAGCGTTTGACGAATGAGAAACGCCCGGTGCCGGGCTCGCCCATCACGTACACGTTGTAACCAGGGCGTGGCATGGCCACGCCGAACTGCAGGGCCTCGACAGCACGCTCCTGGCCCAGGACTCCGCGAAACGGCTCCAGATCGTCGGTATTGGTAAAGGCAAACTGCTCGGATGAGAAACGCCGGGTCAGGGCTTCAGGCGCAAGACGCAGGCGCGCAGCGACAGGATCGGGCATTGGGTTTCCTTACTTCGGCGGGGCAGATACGCAGCATTCTGGCGCTGCCCGCGCGCGCCTTGCAAGGCTCCAGGGGACTTTATATCGCCGCACCTCACCGCCAGAGCAGGTATTCGAACAGCAAATTTTTCGCAATCAACAACGCAACCTTTAGATCGTGCCTAAACTCCAAGCTGCGCGGGTGGGTGAAATGCTTTCCCGACCTGGCAACCGAGTTGCCAGAAAACACTGACCCTTGGTTATGACAAAGAGAAAAAAGCTATGAAACGGATTCTTCTGGGTACTCTGTTCACCGTGGTCTCGCTCAACGCCATGGCAGAAGCGCCAGGCGGCCCGAACTGCGGCTGGGGCAATATGCTGTTCGAGGGCCAGCGCGGCACGCCGGCTCACTTCCTGGCTTCCACCACCAACGGCACCTCTGGTAACGCCACCTTCGGTATGACCTCCGGCACCAACGGCTGCTCGACCAAGGCTTCGCTGACCTACGGCGGCAAGTCCTGGTTCGCCATGAACGGCATGATGAACGAGCTTTCCGAAGACATGGCCATGGGCCAAGGTGAAGCACTGACCACCTATGCCGTGGTACTCGGCGTGGCCCCGGAAGACCGTGGCTACTTCAACTCGGTCACCCACCAGCACTTCAACCAGATCTTCAGCAGCGCCGACGTCACCGCTGAAACTGTCCACAGCAACACCCTCGCTGTACTGAAGGGCGACCCACGCCTGGCCAAATACGCTACCGAGGCCTAAGCTGCAGCTCCCGCCCCTTCGGGGGCGGGTTTCGCCTTTTTCGGCATCGTTCAGAAGTAGTTGCCCGATATGCTCAAACGCTTCGCTGCCCTCGCGCTGTGTGTCTGCACCCCTGTTCACGCCGCCCCTGTGCTGGATCAAGGCCGCCTCCAGCAACTGGCCAATACCCCCTACTGGATTGCCTTGGGTCATTACGAAACCGCCAAGCTCGGCGGCTGGCGCAGCTATGTGGACGATGACGCGTTCTTCCTGGCCAAAGACGGTGCGCACCACCCCGACCAGGAGCTGCAAGCCACGGTGCAAGCCCTGTACGCGCCGGCCAGCCTCGGCGACAAACATGCCCAGTGCGTATTCCCCGCACGCACCCGCTGGCTGCGTGAGCAACTGAATTTGCAAGGCTTGCCACAACCGGACTGCCAGGCGTTCAACACCTGGTACAAATCGGTCGACCCGCACAGCGCCGCGCTGATTTTCCCGGCGGCCTACCTGAACAGCCCCTCGTCGATGTTCGGCCACACCCTGCTGCGCATCGACCAGTCCACTACCCGCAGCGACGACACCACGCTGCTGAGCTACGCGATCAACTTCGGCGCCTACATCGAAGGCAGCGACAACAGCATCCTGTATGCCTGGAAAGGCCTGATGGGCGGCTACCCGGGGCTGTTCGCGCTGATGCCCTACCAAGAGAAGCTCTCCGAATACCGCAGCCTGGAAAACCGCGACCTGTGGGAATACCAGCTGGACCTGACCCCACAGGAAACCGGGCGCATGGTCGAGCATGTGTGGGAACTGAAGCAGATCCAGTTCGATTACTTCTTCTTCGACGAAAACTGCTCGTACCGCCTGCTGGAACTGCTGCAGGTGGCCCGCCCAAGCCTGGACCTGACATCGCAGTTTCCGCTGACCGCGATCCCCACCGACACGGTCAAGGCCGTGAAACAGTCCGGCCTGGTCGCCAGCGAAACCTACCGCCCTTCGCGCGAACGTGAACTGCTGGCCCGCGCCGAGCCGCTGGACCACAACGAAAAGCAACAGGTGCTGGCGGTCAGCGCCGACACCGCGCAACTGCAGAGCCCTGCGTTCAAGGCGCTGCCCCGCGAGCGCCAGGCGCTGGTGCAGGACGCCGCCTATCGCCTCGAGCGCTACCGTGCCAACGGTCAGGAGCGTGACCCGGGCCAAGCCAAGCGCAGCTTCGAACTGCTGCGGGCGATCAACGGCAACCCGCCCCCGCCGCTGCAGGTAGAGCGCCCCGGCCTGCCCGAAGACGGCCATGACTCACGTACCTGGCAACTGGGCGTGGGCACCCGCGAAGACCGTGCCTACGCCGAGTATGGCCTGCGCATGGCCTACCACGACCTGAACGACAACGCCTATGGCTTCCCGCTGGGCGCCCAGATCGAGATCCTGCAATTGAAGGTGCGCCAGTACGAAGGCAACGACTGGCAGGTACAACGCCTGGACTTGGCCACCATTCGCTCGCTGACCCCACGCAATGCGTTGCTCAAGCCTTGGTCATGGCAAGTGGCTGGCGGCCTGGAGCGGGTACCCGGCAAGCATGATGACGAGGTGCTGGTAAGCCATGTGAATGGTGGCGCCGGCGGCACCTGGCAACTGGCCGATGGCTTGCTCGGTTTTGCCTTGGGCACGGTGCGGGTCGAACACCACAACGACTTCGCCGAATTCATTGCCCCGGCCGCGGGGTTCAATGGCGGGCTGCTGTGGCGCAACGGGCTGGGCAACATGACCCTGGAGGCCAAAGGTGATTACTTCACCAATGGCGAAGTGCGGCGCAGCCTGAGCCTGAACCAGCAATGGGAAATCAGCCAGAACCTGGGGGTGAGGTTGAGTGCTTCGCGTGAGCTCAGCCACCTGGCCACTGCGCAGAATGAGGTGACGCTGGAGCTGAAGTGGTACCACTACTGAAGATTGCGGGTTGCCTGCACAGGCAACAGTGTGGCCCAACCAACTCTTTGACACTGTTTTGACACCAACCCGACAAATCGCCACCTAGACTTGCCCCTATCGACGGGAGGGTCAGGTGGTTATGTCGCGGTACTGGTTCGGCGTGTGCATTGCGTTGTTGCTGTCAGGTTGTGAAACCACCCACGAGCAAATGCTCGCCAACGGCTATCCCCCTGCCTATGCCGATGGCTTTCAGGACGGCTGCAGCAGTGGCCACCAGGCCGCCGGCACCATGGCCGGCGACTTTCGCAAGGACGTACCCCGCTACCTGCACGAGCGCCAGTACGAAACCGGCTGGGACGATGGCTTTCGCCAGTGCCAGGCCATGCAGAACACTGAAGAACAGCGCCAGTACCACGAGCGCTTCTGGGACCAGCGCGACCGCGAGTGGCAGCAGGAAAAGGACCGTGGCGCCGCCAAGGCCTATCGCCACGACTGAGGTCGTTAACGGACATTTCTTTAAACCTGCGGCCTGCCATGATGGTCTTCTGCACAAGGAGGCCTTGCATGAGCCGAGCATTCGTCAATGAGGACCAAGCCGCCGCCCAGGCCGATCAACCGGTAGAGCGGCGCGTCAGTGAGCAACCCAACTATGTGACCGCCAGCGGCCTGCGCCAGCTGCAGGAACGTGTGGCCGAGTTGAATGCCTTGCGCAGCGACCTGCAGGCGCAGGGCGAGCGTGTGGACAAGCAGCGGCTGGCCGATACCGAGCGCGACCTGCGGTACTTCAGCGCGCGGGTGCAGAGCGCCCAAGTGGTACCGCCCGCGACGTCGCACAGCAAGGTGCAGATTGGCAGCCGGGTACGCTTTGTCGACGCGCAAGACCAGGCGCATGAGGTACGGCTGGTGGGCGAGGATGAGGCGGATGCCGGGCGCGGCCTGATCAACTGGGGGTCGCCGTTGGGGCGGGCTTTGCTGGGGGCGGGGCCGGGGGATGAGGTGGTGTGGCAGCGGCCGGTTGGGGAATTGCTGATCGAAGTGACTGACGTGATCGCTGAAGGGTGAGGTGCCTTGTATCGCAACGGGCCGCAAAGCGGCCCCCTGCGATCCCGGATCAAACCACGCCCTGAGCCAACATCGCATCCGCCACTTTGACAAAGCCGGCGATGTTCGCACCTTTCACGTAATTGACC
This sequence comes from Pseudomonas sp. p99-361, assembly GCF_003935475.1. Taxonomy (NCBI): domain Bacteria; kingdom Pseudomonadati; phylum Pseudomonadota; class Gammaproteobacteria; order Pseudomonadales; family Pseudomonadaceae; genus Pseudomonas; species Pseudomonas sp. p99-361. Next base: position 79,412 of record NZ_RHQO01000007.1, read on the forward strand.
CGGCCATCCGCCTCTTCACCATAATGCACGCAAGCATGGTGGATCGATTGCATGATGTTGTGCAGCTTGCTGTCCACTTCGCCGGCAGTCCACAGCAGGCGCATGGCATTCTGCGACATTTCCAGGCCAGACACGGCCACACCGCCGGCGTTGGATGCTTTGCCCGGGGCATAGAGGATGCCGGCTTCCAGGAAGATATCCACCGCTTCCAGGGTGGTCGGCATGTTGGCGCCTTCGGCCACGCAGATACAGCCGTTGGCCAGCAAGGTACGGGCGTCTTCGGCGCCCAGTTCATTCTGCGTGGCGCACGGCAGGGCGATGTCGCATGCCAGGCTCCAAGGGGTCTGGCCCTTGCGGAACTCCAGGCCGAACTGCTCGGCCAGCTCGCTGATACGGCCCCGCTTGACGTTCTTCAGCGCCATCAATGCTTCCCACTGGGCATCGGTCAGGCCGGCTTCGGCATACAGCGTACCTTCGGAGTCCGACATGGAGATCACTTTGCCGCCCAGGTCCATCACCTTGCGCGCGGCATACTGGGCAACGTTGCCCGAGCCCGACACCGCCACGCGACGGCCGTCGATGCGCTTGTCCTGGCGCTTGAGCATTTCCTCGGCGAAATACACACAACCGTAGCCGGTGGCTTCGGGGCGAATCAGGCTGCCACCGTAGGTCATCCCCTTGCCGGTCAGTACCGACGTGAACTGGTTGGCAAGCCGCTTGTACTGGCCAAACATGAAGCCGATTTCGCGGGCACCCACGCCGATGTCACCGGCCGGCACGTCGCAGTCGGCGCCGATGTGGCGGTACAGCTCGCTCATGAACGCCTGGCAGAAGCGCATCACTTCGGCGTCGCTCTTGCCTTTGGGGTCGAAGTCCGACCCGCCCTTGCCACCGCCCATGGGCAGCGAAGTCAGGGAGTTCTTGAAGACCTGCTCGAAGGCCAGGAATTTCAGCACGCTGAGGTTGACCGAGGGGTGGAAGCGCAAGCCGCCCTTGTACGGGCCGATGGCGCTGCTCATCTGGATACGGTAGCCGCGGTTGACCTGCACTTTGCCCTGGTCATCGACCCACGACACGCGGAACAGCACCGCACGCTCCGGCTCGACCATACGCTCCAGGATGCCGGACTGCAGGTAATGAGGGTTGGCCTCAAGGAAAGGCCATAGCGTGCGCAGCACTTCTTCCACTGCCTGGTGGAACTCGGGCTGGCCTGGGTCTCTCTGTTGCAGGCGCACGAGGAAACTGTCGACAGATTCGATCATGGTAGACATCTCACCGAAGATTTTGGACTTATTGGTTTTTCGGGAATGTACCAAGAAGCAATCGCACCGGAACAGGGCGATATGTCGTTTTTTTGAATTTATTTGGTGCGTTTTATATAAGTGTATACAAAAAAATCCGCAATACTGGCCTTCAAACAGCCAGCCCCGTAAACGTCAGGCACAAAAATGGGGCCACCAACGGCCCCATTCCTGTGCATCAAGACACTGGCTTATTGGGCCAGTTTCTTGTGCCGTACCCGGTGCGGCTGGGCAGCAGCGTCACCCAGACGCTTTTTGCGGTCGGCTTCGTACTCGGTGTAGTTACCCTCGAAGAACACCACGTTCGAGTCGTCTTCGTACGCCAGGATGTGGGTCGCCACACGGTCAAGGAACCAACGGTCGTGGGAAATCACGATCGCGGCGCCCGGGAAGTCCAGCAGGGCTTCTTCCAGCGAACGCAGGGTTTCAACGTCCAGGTCGTTGGACGGTTCGTCGAGCAGCAGGACGTTACCGCCCTCCTTCAGCGTCAACGCCAGGTGCAGGCGACCCCGCTCACCACCGGACAGGTCCTTGACGAACTTCTGCTGGTCGCCGCCTTTGAAGTTGAAACGGCCAACGTAAGTGCGCGACGGGATCTCGTAGTTGCCGATCTTGATCATGTCGGAACCGTCGGACACCTGCTGGAACACGGTCTTGCTGCCGTCCAGGTCTTCGCGGCTTTGGTCGACGCAAGCCAGTTGCACGGTTTCGCCGATTTCGATGCTGCCCGAATCCGGCTGTTCCTTGCCCATCAGCATGCGGAACAGGGTGGACTTACCAGCACCGTTACCACCGATCACGCCGACGATCGCGCCTTTTGGCATGGCGAACGACAGGTTGTCGATCAGTACGCGGTCGCCATAGCCCTTGGTGACGTTCTTGAACTCGATGACCTTGTCACCCAGGCGTGGGCCGGCCGGGATGTAGATCTCGTTGGTTTCGCTACGCTTCTGGAATTCCTGCGACTGCATTTCTTCGAAGCGCTGCAGGCGGGCCTTGGACTTGGACTGGCGGGCCTTGGCGCCTTTGCGCACCCACTCCAGTTCCTCTTTCATGGCCTTTTCATGGGCGCTTTGCTGCTTGGACTCCTGCGCCAGGCGCTCGGACTTGGCTTCCAGCCAGCCCGAGTAGTTGCCTTCGTACGGGATGCCGGCGCCACGGTCCAGTTCCAGGATCCAGCCAGCGACGTTGTCGAGGAAGTAACGGTCGTGGGTAATCGCCACCACCGTGCCCGGGAAGTCGTGCAGGAAGCGCTCCAGCCAGGCCACCGAGTCGGCGTCCAGGTGGTTGGTTGGTTCGTCGAGCAGCAGCATGTCGGGGGCCGACAGCAGCAGGCGGCAAAGGGCCACACGGCGCTTCTCACCACCGGACAGGTGCTCGATGCGGGCGTCCCAGGCCGGCAGCCGCAGGGCGTCGGCAGCGACGTCCAGCTGGCGCTCCAGGTTGTGGCCATCGGCGGCCTGCAGGATGGCTTCCAACTTGGCCTGTTCGGCGGCCAGCTTGTCGAAGTCGGCATCTGGTTCGGCGTAGGCAGCGTACACCTCGTCCAGGCGGGCCTGGGCGTCCTTGATCACGCTGACCGCTTCTTCGACCACTTCGCGGACCGTCTTGCTCGGGTCCAGTTGCGGTTCCTGGGGCAGGTAGCCCACGTTGATGTCGGGCATCGGACGGGCTTCGCCGTCGAATTCCTTGTCGACGCCCGCCATGATCCGCAGCAGGGTCGACTTACCGGCGCCGTTCAGGCCGAGCACGCCAATCTTGGCGCCTGGGAAGAATGACAGGGAAATGTTCTTGAGAATTTCCCGCTTCGGCGGCACGACCTTGCTCAGCCGATGCATGGTGTAGACGTATTGAGCCAAAACCAAGCCCTCTAATCAGGTAAGTAAAGACATCGACGATCGCCCTGGCGCGCTGACCAGGGAGATGTGTGTTTGGGTGTAATTGAACAAAGGCGACCATTCTACGCCATCGCACGGCGTTTCATAGGCGGGGCGATGGTGGGCAGGGAACGGTGTGATCTATGGGGAAATGTGTTGCCTGTGGCGGCCCTTTCACGACTTTAGCCGCGAAAGGGGCGGCACAGCTGCCGAGATGGCTCAGACGTGACGCTGCCGGGCCTTGCCACGCGGCAACCGGCAACGGTCACCCTGCTCGGCCAGGCGCGCGGCCCAGGCAGACTTCACGCTGAAGCCACTGCTGCGGGCAGGCTGCTGCTCGGCAACATTCGCGGGTTTGGCGGCCGCAGGGGCAGTGCTGACCACCTTGGCTGCAGGCTTGTGGGCCGCAGCCACTGCCGGCGCTGCCGCCTTGGCGGTCTTGCGCAGTTCAGCCAGCGACGGGGCCTTGGGCTTGGCCGAACTGGCCGCTTCAGGTTTGCTCAGCGAACGCTGGCAAGACTTGCAGGATACGTCCTCGGTCACGGCAGTGCTGACAAGGGTCTGACTGCTACGCCCACAGGCGGAATCGAGGCCATTGGAGGAAAAGTGAGTAACCAAAAGCGAACATCTCCGATGCGTTGTCATGTAAAGCGGGCGGCATTCTCGCACAGGTTGCAGGGGCTTGCCGAACCGGCGGGCAGTCGCCATCGGTCCAGATAGCTGGCACTTTGCCATAATCGTAGGCATGCTAGCCGGTTTCGGGTGTCCGGCCTTATAGTGCGCCACCACGGTGTGACTGCCGGACATCGGTACATGCCGTGCACGTTTCGTCCCTGCCATCGCCAGCCCAATCGCAGGATCAGCGCTTGATCAATCTTACTCACCCGTCGTCACTGCGTTCCGCGCCTGAAGCACCCGCCTCTACCCTGCGCGGGTCGATCAAGGGCACGTTGGCGCTGCTGGCCCTGATCCTGCTGGGCCTGCTGCTGTGGCAACTGTTCGCCCAGTTCAACCACACCCAGGCCGACCTGCGCGCGCAGAGCCTGGATGCCAGCGTGGAAATGGCCGACCACCTGAACCTGAACATGGCCTTCAAGGCCCAGCAGGCGCTGAATGTGGTACAGCCCTACATCAACCCGCCGACGCCCGCAGCCATGCCCAGCCTGGTGGATACCCTGCGCCAGCGCCTGCCCGACCTGCAAAGCCTGGCCTGGCTGGACAGCACCGGGCAGTTGCGCGCCGACAGCCTGGCCGGCAGCCCGGACCGGCAGTGGCTGGACGAGTTGCTGGCGCTGAACCAGGGGCGTGCGTACTTCTTCACCAATTCGCCCGACAACCACGCGCTGTACATGCTGCTGCGCCAGGCCACCGAGCAGGAACGCGGCTACTGGCTGCTGCGCCTGTCGCCAGACTACTACCGCGAGCTCACCCTGCACCTGGACAGCGGCACCCACCCGTTATGGCTGCTGGAAAACAGCCGCACCGGCGAAGTGCTGCAGCGCCATGCCCCCACCGCTACCAGCGATGACCCGCTGCAAAGCGTGATGCTGGCCTTCATCGACAACAGCACCTGGCAACTGCGCGGCCTGTTCGACGCCAAGCTGATGCAACAGAAGCTGCTGCCGGCGCTGATCGGCAAATGCCTGCTGGTGCTGTTTTGCGCCCTGCTGCCGGTGCTGGCCCTGATCAACATGCGCCGGCGCCAGCGTGCGCTGCAGGAAGACCGCCGGCGCTACCAGGAAATTTTCGAAGGCACCGGCGTGGCCCTGTGCGTGCTCGACTTGTCGAGCCTGCCGGGCCAGCTGGACCGCTACCACCTGCGCAACCGCGCCGCACTCAAGCACAGCCTGGCCCTGGACCCAGGCCTGCGCCGGTCCCTGCTGCTGGAACTGAAGATCACCGAAGTCAACCAGGTGGCCCGCCAGTTACTGAACATCGACTGCCATGAAGGCGCCTGGCAGCGGTTGATCGACGGCACCGGCGATGGCCGCGACAGCATCGGCATGCAACTGATCGACGCGCTGATCGAACAGCGCCAGGTGCTGGAGCTGGAAGTACGCCTGCCGTCACCGCTGGGTGGCGAGTTGCACTTGTGGTTGATGGCGCGCCTGCCGCAACAACGGCGTGACTACCAGGCGGTGATCCTGAGCATCAGCGACATCACCAGCCGCAAGCAGGTCGAACTGTCGCTGCTGGAGCGCGAAAGCTTTTGGTCCGACGTGGTGCGCACCGTACCCGACCAGCTGTACGTGCAGGATGTGCTCAGCCAGCGGATGATCTTCAGCAACCGCCACCTCGGCCAGACACTGGGCTACGACCGTACCGAGCTGGCACACATGGGCGAGCGCTTCTGGGAACTGCTGCTGCACCCCGAAGACGCCGCGCACTACCAGGCTTTGCGCCAGCAACAGCGGAACAATGGCCACGACCAGCAATTGCACTGTCAGTTGCGCTTCCGACACCGGGACGGCAGTTGGCGCTGCTACGACATCCGTGAGCAGGTACTGACCCGCGACGACGAAGGACTGGTAACGCGCATCATCGGCGTTGGCAAGGATGTCACCGTACAGATCGAGGCCAGCCAGTCGCTGCGTGACAGCGAGCAGCGCTACCGCATGCTGGCCGAAAGCATCAGCGACGTGATCTTCTCCACCGACAGCCTGCTCCAGCTCAACTACGTCAGCCCGTCGGTGCAGAGCGTGCTGGGTTACCAGGCCGAGTGGATCTTCACCAACGGCTGGCAGTCGATCATCGCCAACCCGGCCCAGCTCACCGGCATCTACAGCCTGATGGAGCGGGTCAGCAAGGCCATGGGCGACGCCGAGCAGTTGGCCCAGCTGCGCAGCCAGCTGCCGACCCAGCTGTTCCTGTTCGACTGCCTGCGCGCCGATGGCCGCAAGATCCCGATCGAACTGCGCCTGGTGCTGGTGTGGGACGACGACCAGCGCTTCGAAGGTGTGCTGGGGGTCGGCCGCGACATCAGCCAGCAGCGCCGCGCAGAAAAAGACCTGCGCATGGCCGCGACGGTATTCGAGCACTCGACCTCGGCGATTCTCATCACCGACCCGGCCGGCTATATCGTCCAAGCCAACGAAGCGTTCAGCCGGGTCAGCGGCTACGCCGTCAGCGACGTGCTCGACCAGTTGCCCAGCATGCTCACGGTCGACGAACAGCAGGAAAGCCACCTGCGCTACGTGGTCAAGCAACTGCACCAGCGCGGCAGCTGGGAGGGCGAGGTGTGGCTCAAGCGCCGTGACGGCGACCACTACCCGGCCTGGGTCGGCATCACCGCAGTGCTGGACGATGAGGGCGACCTGGCCAGCTACGTGTGCTTCTTTACCGACATCAGCGAGCGCAAGGCCAGCGAGCAACGCATTCACCGCCTGGCCTACTACGACGCCCTCACCCACCTGCCCAACCGCACGCTGTTCCAGGACCGTTTGTATAACGCCCTGCAACAGGCCGAGCGGCAAAAGGCCTGGGTGGTGCTGATGTTCCTCGACCTCGACCGCTTCAAGCCGATCAACGACTCGCTTGGCCATGCCGCCGGCGACCGCATGCTCAAGGACATGGCCTTGCGCCTGCTGGCCTGCGTGGACGACGACGACACCGTGGCGCGCATGGGCGGCGACGAATTCACCTTGCTGCTGCAACCGCGCGCGACCCGGGAAATGGCCTTGAACCGCGCCATCCATGTGGCCGAGAACATCCTTGCCAGCCTGGTGCGGCCGTTCGTGCTGGAAAACCGCGAGTTCTTCGTCACCGCCAGTATCGGCATCGCCCTCAGCCCGCAGGATGGCAGCGAGCTGAGCCAGCTGATGAAAAACGCCGACACCGCCATGTACCACGCCAAGGAACGCGGCAAGAACAACTTCCAGTTCTACCAGGCCGAGATGAACGCCAGCGCCCTGGAGCGCTTGGAGCTGGAAAGCGACTTGCGCCACGCCATGGAGCAGAACGAGTTCATCCTGTACTACCAGCCGCAGTTCAGTGGCGATGGCAAACGCCTGACCGGTGCCGAGGCGCTGCTGCGCTGGCGGCACCCGACCCGCGGCCTGGTGCCGCCCGGCGACTTCATCCCGGTGATCGAGGAACTGGGCCTGGTGGTGGATGTGGGTGACTGGGTGCTGCGCGAGGCCAGCCGCCAGCTCAAGGCCTGGCACAAGGCCAAGGTGCGGGTGCCGAAGGTCTCGGTGAACATCTCGGCGCGGCAGTTCTCCGATGGCCAGCTGGGCACCCGGATTGCCACCATCCTCGAGGAATGCGGGCTACCGCCGGCGTGCCTGGAACTGGAACTGACCGAGAGTATCCTGATGCGTGAGGTGAACGAGGCGCTGCAGATACTGGCCAGCCTGAAGAACCTTGGCCTGAGCATTGCGGTGGATGACTTCGGCACCGGCTACTCGTCGCTGAACTACCTCAAGCAGTTCCCTATCGACGTGCTGAAGATCGACCGCACCTTCGTCGACGGCCTGCCCGAAGGCGAGCAGGACGCGCAGATTGCCAGGGCGATCATCGCCATGGCCCACAGCCTCAACCTGGCGGTCATCGCCGAGGGCGTGGAAACCCACGAGCAACTGGAGTTCCTGCGCGAGCACGGGTGCGACGAAGTGCAGGGCTACCTGTTCGGACGCCCGATGCCGGCGCATCAGTTCGAGGCACAGTTCGCCAACGAGACGTTGTTCATGTTCCATTGACGCTGCCTGCGCTGCCCTCATCGCAACTATTGATTTAGGAGGACCTTGTGGGAGCGGGCGTGCCCGCGAACACCGGCGTAGCCGGTGCCAGCCACCGCGCCGGGTTCTTCGCGGGCGTGCCCGCTCCCACACCGACCGCTCCAACTTCCAGCCATGTGCCAACCTGTGGGAGCCGGCTTGCCGGCGATGGGGCGCAAAGCCCCCCAGAAACCGGACTTCAGAGTCAACTCCAATCCCCGCCCAGCCCAGACACGGCGCGGGATGCAACATGAGACCCATTGGTCCGCGACTTGACGCCACTTCATATGCCAGCCGCGAATCAATCGGTTAGAATGCCCCCCCAAACTACCCCGATCCTTGAGGACCGCCATGTTCAGCCGTGATTTGACCATTGCCAAGTACGACGCCGAGCTCTTCGAAGCCATGCAGCAAGAAGCCCTGCGCCAGGAAGAGCATATCGAGCTGATCGCCTCGGAAAACTACACCAGCCCGGCTGTCATGGAAGCCCAGGGCTCGGTGCTGACCAACAAGTACGCCGAAGGCTACCCAGGCAAGCGCTACTACGGTGGTTGCGAGTACGTCGACGTCGTCGAGCAACTGGCCATCGACCGTGCCAAAGAGCTGTTCGGTGCCGATTACGCCAACGTCCAGCCACACGCTGGCTCCCAGGCCAACGCTGCTGTCTACCTGGCCCTGCTGTCGGCCGGTGACACCATCCTGGGCATGAGCCTGGCCCACGGTGGCCACCTGACCCACGGTGCTTCGGTAAGCTCCTCGGGCAAACTGTACAACGCCATCCAGTACGGCATCGACGGCAACGGCCTGATCGACTACGACGAAGTCGAGCGCCTGGCTGTCGAGCACAAGCCGAAGATGATCGTTGCCGGCTTCTCCGCCTACTCGCAAGTGCTGGACTTCGCCCGCTTCCGTGCCATCGCCGACAAGGTGGGTGCCTACCTGTTCGTCGACATGGCCCACGTTGCCGGCCTGGTTGCCGCTGGCGTGTACCCGAACCCGGTACCGTTCGCCGACGTGGTCACCACCACCACGCACAAGACCCTGCGCGGCCCACGCGGCGGCCTGATCCTGGCGCGCAAGAACGAAGAAATCGAGAAGAAGCTGAACTCCGCCGTGTTCCCTGGCGCCCAGGGCGGCCCGCTGGAGCACGTCATCGCCGCCAAGGCCATCTGCTTCAAGGAAGCCCTGCAGCCTGAGTTCAAGGCTTACCAGCAGCAGGTCGTGAAAAACGCCCAGGCCATGGCCGAAGTGTTCATCGAGCGTGGTTTCGACGTGGTGTCTGGCGGTACCCAGAACCACCTGTTCCTGCTGTCGCTGATCAAGCAGGAAATCTCCGGTAAAGATGCGGATGCTGCCCTGGGCAAAGCCTACATCACCGTCAACAAGAACTCGGTACCCAACGACCCACGTTCGCCGTTCGTCACCTCGGGCCTGCGTTTCGGCACCCCAGCCGTCACCACCCGTGGCTTCAAGGAAGCCGAGTGCAAGGAACTGGCTGGTTGGATCTGCGACATCCTGGCTGATCTGAACAACGAAGCGGTGATCGATGCCGTGCGTGAAAAGGTCAAGGCCATCTGCAAGAAGCTGCCGGTTTACGGCAACTGATCGCTGATCGCCAGAAGAAAAGCCCGGCTCGATGCCGGGTTTTTTTATGCCCGCCCACTCCTCACAGGATTTGCCGCCCGGCGCGGTGAATCACTGGAATTGCCTGGCCTCGATGCAATAGGTCAGCAGATCCTGATCACTGTCAACGTTGAGCTTGCGCATCGCCGAGATTTTCTGCGCACTGACTGTCTTGTTGCTGCGCGACAATTGCCGGGCAATATCGCCTACGGTCATACCGGTAACAAAGAGCCGAACGACTTCAAGCTCCCTGGGCGACAGTTGATTGAACCGCTCCTCGACCCTGACCGCTTCACGCACCACGGAAGTGGGCGCCGATAGCGGGCTTCGGTATCGACGCCGCTTGCGGATTGCACTGAGCGCTTTTTCGATTTCATCATGCAGGTGATTTTTCTGAATGACCCCGGCAACCCCCAACTCTTGGAGGCGGGAGAGGATCAGGTCGTTGGAGATCATGGTCAGAATGAGCACTTGAGTATCCGGGAAGTGGCGCAGAATGTACTCGATGAGTTTGAAGCCATCACCGTAGGTGCAATCGCCCGGCATATTGAAGTCAGTGATCAGGGTGCGAGGATTGTGCAGGCGCAGTTGTTCAATCAATTCGGAAGAGTTGGTGGCTTGGCCGACGACCTTATAGCGCCCGATGCGTTGAATGACTTCACGCACCCCTAGCAGAACAATGGGATGGTCGTCGGCGAGGACAACCTTGTGATGAGGCATGCAGAAATACTCCAATAGGGGACAAGGCTCATCCGGGAATCTCGTCTGACAAACGCTGCGCGACCTTGGCAAGGCGCCCGCACAGGGCAATGACTTGCTCGCTCACGCGTACGTCCAGCGGCAGCTCCTGCAACATGTTCTCCAGGCGTAGGCACTCGCTGCACAAGGCAGTGGCGTTAACGCTGGCCAAAGCACCGCCCAGGCTATGCAACCGCTGTTGCACCAGAACGGCATCGTGCTCGGTCACCCCCCCTTCCAACTGCGCAATATCGCTCGCCAACGTTTGGGCAAGCAGTTTGCGCATGGGCTGGGATAATGACAGCCAGCCCGAGAAATCCTCCTTGCCTGAATCGTTCGCAACGTAGGGTTCGCTCAACCCATGGCAATGGCTCATCAGCACCTGACGCAAAGCACCGAGGCTCAAAGGCTTGACTACCCAGGCGTTCATCCCCGCCTGCAGGCAGCGCTCGCCTTCTTCGCGCAACGCATTGGCAGTGATGCCAATGATGGGCGCCTGGACGCCTGCCTCTCGCAACTGGCGGGCCAGCTCGTAACCATTCACCTTCGGCATGTTGATGTCGGTGATGACCAGGTCAAACGTTTTGGATTGCCACAGTTGCAAAGCCTGCTGACCGTCAGCTGCTACGGTAGGGGAAACCCCGATGGCTTCAAGCTGCTCACGCAGCACAGCCTGGCTGACCGGGTTGTCCTCTGCCACCAACACACACAACTTCAATGGGGCAGACGCCGCCTGCGAGACCACCCGTGGGACAGCCTTCACGGCCTGGGATAGCGCGATAACGACGGGCAAACGGATGAACAGCGAAAAGCTGCTACCCAAACCAGGCTCACTGACCACTCGCATCGTGCCGCCCATCGACTCACTCAACCGCGCGCATATGGAAAGCCCGAGCCCGGCTCCTCCTTCCTGCCCTGCGGAAACCTGATAGAACGGTTTGAACAGGTGTTCGAGGGCTTTCTCGGGGATTCCCTTTCCGGTGTCTGTGACTTGCCACTGCAGCAGCACATCCTGGGCATTGCGTTCGTGAACGATCAGCCGCAGGCGTACCCGCCCGGAGGGGGTAAACTTGATTGCGTTGCCCAGCAAGTTGTGCAAGATCTGCCTGATCCGCCCGGCGTCGCCCTGGACCTGCGCGGGTACCTGTGCATCGATTTCAGCGTCAAGCTGCAACCCTTTCCCCTGAGCCGTGGCTTTGAAACTGGCCTGCGCGTCGTCTACCAGTTGCCGCGGATCGAAGGCCGCATGCTCGAAGGCCATCTGCCCAGATTCAATTTTGGTCACATCCAACACGTTACTGATCAACTGAAACAGCACGGCAGATGAATTCTCGATGATCTGCAGGTAATGCCTCTGCCGCTCATTGAGCTCGGTCAGCGACAGCAATTCGAGGTTGCCCAGCACGCCGTACAGCGGGGTTCTGATTTCATGGCTCATGGTAGCCAGGAAAACCGTCTTGGCCTCATTGGCAGCCGTTGCACGTTGATGGGCCTGGTTGAGTTGAAGTTGCTCGTCAACGTGGCGAGTGATGTCATTACAACCGCATAGAAACACGTCTTCGCCGTCGTAACGCGTAGCCACAGCCACGACCTGTACATAACGCTCATCCACCAGCAAGCACAGTTCACCGGGGGCCTCGTCACCATGGTTGTCCCGCAGCAGTTGCAGTACCGCTGCGGTAACGCCCAACTGCGCTGCACGCTCATTTTCCAACAGCACGCGGTGGTCGTGACGACGAACAACGCACAAACCTACCGGCACGTTGTGCAGGATGATGCGGCTGAAGGCTTCGCTTTCGGCAAGCCGGACCTGTGCTCGCTGAGCAGGCCGGACGATGCGCGATTTGTACCAGTGATTGACCCACAGCCCCAACAGGACGGCGGCGATGATCGTCAGGCCAAGACCAAGAAGCGGCCACTTGGCATAGCGCAGGAAATCCCTGTAGCTGATGGCATACAGCCCCGTCCATGAGTCGCCCGACGACGAGATCATCTTGAAACGCAAGCCGTTGCGGTTGAAGCTCAACCCAAGCGGCGCCGGGTCCCCATCACTGCGCTCGCCCATCAACACCTTGCCGTCCGGCGAGATGAGGGTGAACTGGTTGTAGACCGACAACCTGAGCACGCGCTCGAATTCGTCCACCTGCTCGGTGTCCATCACTGCGGCCAAGGCCATCAAGTGTTCACCCGTTGCGCTCGGCTTGAGGGTATGCGCTGGCCCTAGCCCCATGAGCGCGACCATACGCAGGTTGTCGTTGTACAGACGGGCAGGCGCTCGCACCCAATGAACACGCTGATCAAGCGGTAGATCGGGCTGGGCCAGCAACTTCACCAAGCGATCTACCACGGTTACATAGTGGCGAGGCAGCAGCGGCTGATGCTGACGCTGGTCACCGGCAGCAGGCACGGCGATACTCGCGCCCGTTCCCTGCTCGAGCACGAACAGTTGCGGCGATGCGTAGAAGGAGCGAGCCCAGAACCCGCCGTAGTAGTCGGTCAGACGCAGCCCAAGCCCCAGAGCGCCGCTTACTTCCTCGGGTCTGAAGTCCCCCGTGTAGGCAATTGTGAAGGGTAATGAAAGTTCGAAGCCTTTAGCCTTGGTCAACGTTCTGCCGTCAGTGCTGACCGAATCGAGCAACATGACGCCCTGCCTCACAGGCGGGGGAAGCTCGCCATTGGGTGGCAGACTATTGGTCAGGTTACGCAGAAACAGCTCATGCTCATGGATGATTTCGATCACCCTGGCAAAGTGCAGTTCGAGTCTTTGCTGTTCCGATTCCAGAAGACGCGATACCGCCCAATAACATGTACTGGACAACAACAGTAAAAGCCCGCTGAGCAGCAGGATGGCTTTGTTCAGACGTTGAGAGCTGCGCGCAAGTTTATCCATGCGCAAGCTTGCATTTTTCATGGTGTTGATCGTCGACATCACTCTATGAAGGTAGGAGTGCTCTCCTGGACACAAAATTCATGCCAAATGGCTTCATTATCTTAAAGCTGAAACGTTTCATCCGGGTTTTTGATGCGTTTTACTCATAGCTATGCCCGTTCAGCAGCGCAGGCATCCTTGTACCGTCTACCGCTGGGGAAATAATGAACCCCTGCACTTGGTTACACCGTGCCTTGCGGACAACTTCAAGGTCCTCTCGGGTTTCGACGCCCTCTGCTACCGTAACCATTCCCAGTGCTCGCCCGAGTTCAGCCGCACTGGCCAGGGCGATAGCCATGTCAGGACTTTTTGCACACCCATTGACCAAGGAACGATCTATCTTCATTTCGGTAAAAGGCGTAGTTATCAAGTTGGAATAGGAGCTGTACCCCTTGCCAAAATCATCCTGGGCCAGACCGAAACCCATCAAGCGCAACCGGCACGTGCCCGCTAGATAGTCACTGGAATGGCGAGTGGTAGACGTCTCTGTCAACTCGAAGGTGATGGTTTTGGGATCAGCGCCTCGCGCTCGCACTGCCCTGTGCAACGTGTCGACCAGGTCGGGCTGGTCAAGCAGATGCGTGGGAAGGTTGATCGAGACCGGTAACCTGTGCCCCTGAGCCGCCCACAGCGCCTGAACGGCAAGCGTTTGCTCAAGCATGCTGTACAGCAGCTGCAGGTCGAGCCCCGCTGACTCCAGCTCGGCCAGAAATGCCCGAGGCATCAGGATACCTTCGACCGGATGCAGCCACCTGGCTAGCGCCTCCGCACCGACGATCCGGCCGTCGAGCAGAGACTTCTTGGGCTGGAACCAGGCCTGTATTTCGCCTGACTGGAGCGCATGGGTCAGGACTCGCGCCGAATGCACGCCAGGGCAGGCAACAGGTTGCCGGTTGGCTTGGGTGCGCCCGCGGTCCAGGTAATGGCGCAGTGCAAGAACGTGATGAATCTGCAAAGGTTTACTGATCATGCCTGCGACGCGCATACCGAGATTCTCGGCAACCTTGGCGACGCCGCCGAGCATGCGCGTAGAAGCGGCTGTCATCAGCCCCAGGGCCGGTGGCGTAGGTAACAGGCTCATCTTCTGAATGAACTGTACACCGTCCAGCTGGGGCATCATGAGGTCCGTCACGACCAGGTGGTAAGCCTGGTTGCGCAAGCTTTCGATCGCCATACTGGCATTCCCTTGCAGCTCGACATCAAACCCGCCGACGGATCGGAACAGTTGTGCCAGGTGCTGGAGTTGAAACGGATGATCCTCGACGATCAAGACGCGGTAGAGCATCAGGGCGAGACCTTTCGGTACGGCAACAGGCACTGATAGAGCGCATGCAACGTGAACGGTTTGACCAGAAATTGATCCATCCCGGCGCCCAGGCAACGCTCTGCCTCATCGAGCATCGCGTTCGCGGTGGCGCCCACGATGGGTATGGCCTGGCCTAGCTGGCGCAGGCGTTGCGCCAGTTGGTACCCGTTGATCCTTGGCATGTTCACGTCGGTCAGCACCAGATCGAAAACGTGCATCTGACAGAGGGCGAGTGCTTCCTCGCCATCACTGGCCAGGGTAACGGTGCAGCCCAGTTTTTCCAGCTGGTCACGCAATATGAGCTGGTTGATGACATTGTCCTCAGCCACCAGTACATGAATGCACAGCTTGGTTTCGATCATGGCCTGGCGGGCAGTTGCATTGTGACGCGCCTCTATACCCTGGGCTTGGCTCACAGCCCGGTTGAGCAACTGAAGATCATTCAACGCCACCTGCCAACATTGAGCCGCAGGACGCGATAGGCCATGACCATCGGCGCATGCGCGTATCACCGGACCTGGCCAATGCTCGATGGCTGCCGAGCTGGCCGGCCCGGGGCATATCTCGACCAGCACGGTGCCTGGCTCATGAGGCACGTCCCGCGCGGTCGTTACTTGCGCTCGCGCCCCCCAGCGACGCAGCCAGCCTGCGGCGTGCTCGGCCAGTTCGGGAACACCGGAATAGACAGCTACTTCCTGATTGAGCAATGGCTGTGCCCAGTACTGGTCTTCATCAAGCGCCAATTGGCCAAGCGGCAGTGTGAACGAGAAGCTGCTGCCCAAGCCCGGCTCACTGAACACCCGTATAGAGCCGCTCATCAATTCGACCAGTCGCTTGCAGATGGAAAGGCCAAGGCCCGTTCCTGCAACAGTGTTCGTACTCGGGCCACTCTGGAAGAACGGCTCGAACAAGTACTGCTGGTCCTGTTCAGGTATGCCCTGCCCGGTATCGACCACTTGCCAGCGCAACATCATGCGCTCACCTTCGACCCCAACCATGTGGAGCCTGACCATTATCCGGCCACTGCTGGTGAACTTCACCGCGTTACTGAGCAGGTTGCCAAGGATCTGACGGGTGCGCATTTTGTCGCCCAGGACCTGTTCAGGAAGCTGCGGGTCCATGCAACTGAGCAACTGCAACCCTTTTGTATGGGCGGCGCCCATATAGCCCTTCATCACTTCCTGTGTCAGTTCGATCGGGGAAAACGCACTTGTTTCCAACGCCAGTTGGCCTGCCTCGATCTTGGACACATCCAGCACGTCGCAGATCAGTTGCAGCAAAGTGGCAGATGAACCTTCGATGGCATTGAGATACCCTCGCTGCTGGCTGTCGAGGTGGGTACGGGAGAGCAATTCAAGCGTGGCCAGCATGCCGTACAGGGGCGTACGGATTTCATGGCTCATCGTCGCCAGGAACAGTGTCTTCGCTTCATTGGCGGCATCGGCCAGGGCCCTGGCCTGCTGCAACGACAGCTCGGCGGTTTTGCGCTCGGTAATGTCGCTGAAGGCGCAGATCAGAACGTCTTCACGCCTGTAGCGAGTGGGGGCATAGCTCAGACACAGATGACGGCCGTCGGCCATTTGCAGCTCTTCTGTACAACTGGTCTGCGCAGGCTTGCTGAAGGCACGGGTGATCCAGTCCCGGCAGGCTTTGGTGCGTTCATCGCCCATGACCAGCCATTGCTCGCTCAGCCGATTGGCCAAAACCACTTCGCCGTCACTACGACGCAGCACACACAGCGCTACCGGGGCGGTGCGGATGACAGCACTGCTGAACGCTTCACTTTCGACCAATGCATCGATTCGCGCCGCTGCCGGGCTGATCAGTCGCACGTCGACCCGACGAACCAACCACAGCATTAACAGCGTAACAGCGACGCTGATCAGCACTGCCAACCCGAACGGCAGAATCAGCACGGGGACCAACGACGCCAAGGGCATGCTGTAGACGATCTGCCAGTCCGAATGATCAAGTTGTTTGCGGATGGTCAGCCGATCCGGAAGCCAATGTCCGCCTTCCCAACCAAAGCCGTCATCGATAGGCGTTGCCGTATAGCGCCGAGCGCTCAGTTGTTGCTCCCGATCGTTGCTGGCGATGATCTGGCTTGCGCTGTCCACGAGCTGGAAATCGCCGGCCTGCTCATGCGACAGCGCTGCGAGCAGTTGCGAGCCTTCCACCTCAAGGCCCAGCCACCCTGAAGCCCGGTCGCGCTCATCCATGGCAATGAAAATATAGAGCGGAGGCGATTTTCCATCTCCAGCGTCTGCCAGCAAGATCTGCTCCTGGCCAGGCTCGCCAGTCGAGCCGCGCAGCCGTTGCAACACAGTGTTGGGGACCAGAGGAGGACGCTGAGGCTGACTGAAAAGCCATTGCACCGGCCCATCAAGGGCGTGAGGGACATACAACAGGCTGGTCTGCTTGGTTCGCAGGAAATCCAGCATGCGCGGCGTCAGCCACAAGCTCCATGTACCGCTGGGCTGGCGCAGGAAAACATGGACTTCCTCGCCTGGAATGTACGCCTCGCCACCCGAGGAGCCAGCATGCCTGACCGTCGACAGCCCTAGCGATTTAAGCAAGGTCTGACGGCTGACAAAGAAATCCTGGGCGTTGAAAATGGCCTCGTTCATGTACCTGCGCCGAGACGAGATTTCCTCGTTCAAGGTCATGCGCATGTAACCGTAGGCGCCAATGTAGAACCCCGCGACGAGGGTGATCGCGAACAGGCGCAACAAATTGCGTGCGGCAATAGGCGTCGACAGGTTCCACTGAGCGGCAGGTAACAGGTTGGCTAGCTTCATGCAGCCAGCCTAGGGGCACCAATGCCATTGCTGAATAGGACGAATCTCAATCTGCTGCAGCGGCCTCTGGCGTTGGTTCGACGCTGTGGGGCATCGCGCCCAGGACAGGGCGCTCGCCGGTCTGCGCATTGCCATCATCATCCAGCCATGTGTAGTGGAACGTCGCGTCGCTGGGCACGTTACCGCCCACTGTCTGGCGCTGCGTACTGAATGGCGTCAACAACGGCGCATCAAGCACGATCGAGCGTTTGCCATCGCCGATCTGCGCCTGCGCCAGGGATATGTAAAACGGCGTCGGGTTATGCAACTGCACAGTGCGGCCCTGGGCTTTGACCACCAGTTGCAAAGGCGCTGTCTCGGCCTTCTTCGACAAGCCTTGGGGGCGATAGATGACTTTCAGCTGGGTGCGCAGCGTGATCGTCAGCCGGGTCGAGCCCTCGCCCAGCGCCTCGCGCGGCCGGGGTGGAATCTCGTACACATTCAGCCAGTACAGGGACTCTCGATCCTGTGCGAACGCCTGCCCGGTAGTCACCAGGCGTAGGCTTCGCTGTTGCCGGGGCTCGAGCCTGAACATTGGCGGAAGCGGCATGATGGGTGCAGTTGCGGTGTCCGGCGTAACATTCAGCTCCCCATTGTCGACCCAGGCCTGAACCACGACTGGATAGGCATTTTGATTGACCAGTGCCAAGGAAGTGTCACGCTGACCTTCACGCACGATGACCCGGGTACGCTCAGCAGTGACACCCGCGCAGGTGACCGTACTGACCAGCGCGACGACGACCAGCAGCAGGCCCTGCGCGTAGCTACTGGACACGTATCACCACTTGCGCAGTGGCCTCGACCCGACCAGGCCTTACCGTCGGCATGGTGCCGATGGAGAGCTTTTCCAATCGAGCTCTGAACGTCTCGGTGTACTGGCCGATACCATTGATAGTGCCTGTGAGGTTGGCGGTATTGCTGACAACCGGGTACCACCCTCGACCCGCTGCACCACTGCCATTGGCAGAGTCTTCATTGGCCAGCAAGTTGATGGGAGCGCCGCCGCGCAGCACGCGAATGCCCACCCCCTGCGCCATTCCCGCCTGGCCATAACGGTCCGACAGCAAGTAGGCCAGACCACCTTGGGCGTTGATCAGGCCCAAGGAAGAGGACGCAGCCAGGGCGCCGGAAGAAACCTTGATGCCAATGGCTGTACCGTTGGTGCTGGCGCTGTTGAGAACAGTGCTCTGGCAGCGGAAATTGATCTGAAAAGGCACCTCGCGGCTGCCCCCGGCGTTGATCTCGCTCACGCTGATCGAGGGAAACACCACATAGGGTGTAACGCTCGACACGCTGCAGGTGGGGTAACGCTTTAGCGTGACCTGGTTGTACAGGCCCAATGCACCAGGCCAGTTCCCATACCAGCCACTCCAGTTACCGTAGTGGGTTTGCCCTACCGTCGGATAAGCAAGGCCCGGCCCCTTGATCGCGATGTAGGCCGCCGGTTGGGCATAGGCATAGAGCTGCGACGAGACCGTGTCGCTGTAATAGTTGTAAGTAGGGTCCCTCGGTGCGCTGAAAACCTCAGCACGCACGGCGCTGAGGTTCTTGGCCTTGACCAGCTGATAGCCGCGAGAATCGATGTCCAGGCCAGTGAGCCTGCGCTCACGCCAGATGTGAGTGAACGGCTCGCCGCTTGCAAGATGGGTCAAGCGCAACAGCACATTCGGCCAGGCCGTTCTGTAGGCGTCCTGCAAACCCAGGCTCAGGCCGACGCTGTCGCCCCCTTGGAACCAGCCACTGTAGACATCATCGCCATTGGTAGACCACATTTCGTAAACCGCATCTTGCCCCTCGCAGCGAAAAAATACGTACTCCGGATTGTAGCCAGCCGTAGCGCCATACTGGGTGAAGGGGACCACGGAGCTCGCGATCAACGTGCCATAAGGTTGAAAGCTTGGGTCACTGACGTTGATCACACTCGGTATGCCCAATGACCCATTGCACGTGTCGCATGCACCGGCCCAGGCGCCGGCAGTACCCTCCCCGGGCCTGATCGCAGCGTTGGCCGTGGTGTTGGCGGCGCCCACGGAGGTCACTCTGTAGCAGGTCGCCCAGGCGTGTTGAGCAGGGATGAGCAGGATGGCCGTCAGCAGCCAGGACCTAAGCGTCATGATGGTTCCTCATTGAGCGTGCATATGCTTTTCAGGTGAATGAAGCCCTGACTGTTGGCGGCTGTGGCGCTGTTGACGTCGTAGGGCAGCTGACATCGCTGGCTAGGGCCGGCGCCCCAACGCACCAGCAAGCGCCCGCTGTCGGCCTGGGCACGTGCATACACTTGCCCGCCCTGACCTACCATGCCAAGGGTCGTGCCCTGTTCGTCGACCACGTCGGCTCCCAGGGGGATTGCCCTACCGCCCGGCAAGCTGGCCTGGATCAACAAGGCATGCCCAAGCAAGGTCTTGAAGTCGACCAGCACGGAAGCACCGGCATAAGGGGCCACCTTTCGCTCGGTTTCGATCAACTCGGCCTGTTCACCCATTCCACTGGGGTCAAGCCCCACAGGGTTGTATCGGTAAGGTGACAAAGAGGGCACCACCGCATACCCATCAGCGTTCACACGTGCCCCCTGCCCACCCCGGATGATCGCGCCGCCCGCGCCCTTGGCCCGCACCAGCGCGAAGGTATCCCCGACGTAGGGACCCAACGTGAGACCACCCTCATGCACCACGGCCGCTCCGCGAATGCCGCCATTGATCTGCCGATAGTCGGCGCTTTGCGAAAAGCCGCCATTGAAGGTGGCAACGGCACTCTGCGCCTGCAGGTTGCTGGTCCAGTTCGTCCCGCGCCCGGCGCTGTCACGGCTGGCCGCGATCGCGTAGCTCATGTCACGCTGTGCGCCCATCGTACCGTTGATACCTGTCTGGAAACTGCTGCCTTTCGTATCACCTGAGCGCCGGGTCACCATTGAGCTGATGGTCGGTGCCCGGCTTGAGCTGCCCAAGGGCATGGAGAAGGTCAGCGTCAGGGTATTGCTGCTATTGCTGGTGTCGTACACGTCCGCCGGGTTCGTGAAACTGAGTTCTGAACTTTCCGCCTTATCGCGGTACCAGGTGGTGCGCTGACGTGAATAGGCCAGGCTGTAGTTAAGCTGTCGCCAGGTATTCGAGTAACCGAACTGCACCTGCGTATCACGGCTCTTGCCGTCGTAATAATCGCTTCGCGACCCGGACAGATACAGGTTTCCATACCCGCCCAGCCCTTGACTGACCAGCACGGTCAGCTGATTCCGCTGCTTGAAGCTGGTCGAGTCCCAACGTTCACCGCGCACGGTGGCCTGCCGGGCACCCAGTGCGTCGGCCAAATCCCGATAACCCTGAGTTGAGTATCTGTACCCGGCAAGATTGAGCGTGGT
Organism: Pseudomonas sp. p99-361; assembly: GCF_003935475.1. Classification (NCBI taxonomy): domain Bacteria; kingdom Pseudomonadati; phylum Pseudomonadota; class Gammaproteobacteria; order Pseudomonadales; family Pseudomonadaceae; genus Pseudomonas; species Pseudomonas sp. p99-361. The sequence goes on from NZ_RHQO01000007.1 coordinate 100,093, forward strand.
GTTGGTAGGCTGGAAGGTGCGGCTGTAGCTCAGCCCCATGCGCCAGCCTTGCCTGTGCTGACGGTTTTCTACCGTGGCACTGGAAAAGGTACTGTTGAGCCCGAACGCGCCATAAGGCGTTGCCAGCACGCCGCCGCCCAGCACAGCCAAATAGTCCTGCGCTACCCGAGCCCCGAGGTTGGCGGACACTGCGTTGGTCAGGCCCCGTTGGTAAGTGGCCTCGGCAAAGACGCCCTGGTTGGTATCAGTCTGGCGGACCTGGCCTAAGGTTGCGCTATAGCGCGAGATGCCCGGGCGGATTGAGTCGGGCACTGCCGCATAGGGCACGGTGAAGCGCGTGATACTGCCGTCAGCTTCGATCACCTGCACGTCCAGGTCACCGTTGTAAGCCGTGCCGTACAGGTCGTCGATAACGAATGGCCCAGCCGCTACGGTGGTTTCTTGAACCTTGCGGCCATTCTGGCTGATCACCACGCGTGCATTGCCCGCCGCCGTGCCGCGTACCTGCGGAGCATACTGACGCTGAGAGTCCGGCAGCATGCGGTCGTCGCTGGCCAGGCGCACGCCGCGAAAGCCGATGCTGCCAAACAAGTTGCCTTCGGTGAAGCTGTCGCCCACCGTCAGCTCGCTTTGCCAGGGCGCGATTGCGCGCTGTGCATAGGTGCGAATGCTGTTCCAGCGGCTGACCGCGGTGCCACCGAAACTTGAGTAGCTGTAGTTGGACTGATGCCGCAAACGCCACAGCCCGACGTTCAAGCCCGTGTTCAGCCCCAGGTAACCATAATTGGCAGCTTCGCTTTCTGACGCTTGATAGCGAGAGTTGTAAAGGCTGGCGTCATAGTTGACGAAGCCCATGGCACTGCCCGCGTCCCAGTCCTGCGGGTCGACGTAGCCACGCGGCTTGATGTAGAGCAATGCCTGGGGTACTGAAAGGTCCAGGCGCAAGCGGGCGGAGTCGTATTGAAACATTGATCCCGGCAGCCGCTTGCTCAGGGCCATGCATTGGGTCGAATCGACGATGGGCGTCTCGACCTTGCGCGCGTTCATGTGCTGGTGCAGGAACTGCTCGGACAAACAGGGTTCGACCACATCGTTTTGCGGCCGAAAGCTCACTTCACTTCGGTTGACGTATTGCGTGTTCACATACACGTCGACAAGGTAAGTACCTGGATCGACCTGCTGCGCCTGGTTGAAACGCTCCAGGTTGCCGCCGGCCAGACCCGAGCCGAGTAGCAGGCTGTCATCGAAGCGGTAATCGCCTTCGCCGTGGGCTAACCGCGCCATCAGTAAGGCAACACCACCTAGCAGGGCCGTGTTGCGCCGCAGGTTAGCGCTGCAACACATGAGTGATGCCCACGCGTGCGCCATAGTCGTTGATCAACTGCGCCCTGAGCTCGGGGGCTTTGCCCTCGAGCAGGCCGCCCCCCTCCGGCGCCCAACGCACCGAGCCGTAGGGCGGCACCATGGTGGCATGCAGCGTTACCTGGCGGTTACCCGCGGTGAGCGTCGCAGCCCCGAATGAGGCATAGAACCCCGTTGGGTTATCCACAAGCACCTGCCAGCTGGCGCCCTGGCCCACGAGGCTAAAACGCAGTTTTTCAGGCAATTGCTCAACCGTTCCGGCAATGGCAGCAGGGCGGTAGAACAGCTTCAGGCGATTACGCAGGATGAGCAACATCTGGTTTCTGTCGGCGTGCGCGGTATTGCGTGGCGGGATCTGCAGCACGTTCAGATAAAAGACCGATTCCCGGTCGCCGGGTAACGCCGAGCCGGTATAGATGAGCCTGAGGGACTGCCCGCTACCCGGGGCCAGACGTGACACGGCCGGGTTGACCATGAACGGGGCCCTGGCAGTTTCGGGCGTGGAGGCCGGGTCACCGGAATCCACCCAGGCTTGCACGACATTGGCGAAGGCATCCTGATTGGTGAGTTGCAGCGTTTTTTCCTTTGCATCCCCGGGGTAGATGACCCGGGTACCTGTCACCACTACGCTGGCCTGGACGAATGCGGTACCCGTCATGCCCAGCACCAGCGCAAGCGCAATGGCGACCGAACGAAGCCGACCTGCTGACGAAGTTCTCATGCATTTACCTCGAAGGCCTGCCGCCATGAGTACTGTCCAATGGCGGCAGTCAGAAAGCTTGGCGTGCACGCATCACTCGTAACGCAGGGTGTAAGTGACGGCGCCCAGGACAGGGCCTGCGGTGACGGTGGCTGCCTCGGAGACATAACGCACGGCATAGTCATGGCTTGTAGACGTCTGGCCGGCGCTCAGGACGATTTGCCCCGCGCTGACTGCCGCCCCACCTGCCAGGTTTACCGGGCTGCCGCCGGGTGCATCGAGCAACTGCAACGCAACGCCTGTGGCGCCGTTGGTGGCCGTGTTGGTCAGGTTGCCCAGCGTTGTAGGGTTGGTAGCTTGAAACAGCGTCGTGAATTGCTCGTTGGCGTCGGCTGGCGCAGCGCAACCGGTCAGGCGCAACGTGAATTTGGTTTCCCCGGTGTTCTTGCCGGAGCCGCCGATCAGCGCACTGGCTGGCACACTTTGCATGACGACGGTTGGCTCGGTGTTGCCATCGACGACAGCCGAGCAAGTCTGGTCAGTGACCTCCCCGCTGAACGTAATGGTATTGGCCGCGCTGGCCAGGCCAGGGGCAGTCATGGTTGCAGCTACGGCGATAGCGATGGCACGAATGTTCATTACGACGTCCTGTGGTTGTTGTGTAGGCTGCACATAGAATGCAGCGATGGCGCTGGCGGATAACTCAGACGAGTCTTAAAACAACCACTGGCTGCAGTGCCCGGCACCGCATGGCCCGCACTTTTTTCAGCAGGTAATTTCTTGACCAGAGACCAACTCGAATCCCGGCAAACGCTGATCTATTTCGCCACCGTGCTGGCGGCCTGCGCTTTCGGCCTTTTCACCAGTGGGGGTGCTTCAGTGCTGGAAGTGCTGATCACACCCGCCATCGCCATGCTGATGTACGCCATGTTCTTGCAGATACCCTTTCTGGACCTGGGCGCGAGCCTGGCCAATCGACGCTTCATGGTTGCCTTGTTGCTGGCCAATTTCGTGCTGGTGCCCTTGCTGGTGTGGGGCCTGACGCGCGGGCTGACGGGCCAGCCGGCCTTGCTGGCAGGCGCCCTGCTGGTACTGCTGGCACCTTGCATCGACTATGTGGTGGTGTTCACACACATGGGCAAAGGCGATGCGCGGCTCATGCTGGCCGCCACCCCCGTGCTGTTGCTGCTGCAACTGCTGCTGTTGCCGTTTTACCTGGCGCTCATGCTCGACGATGGCCAGGCGTTGAACCTGGCGATAGGGCCCTTCGTGCAGGCGTTCGTGGCGATGATCGTCGTGCCGTTGGCCTTGGCCGTGTGGACCAGTGCCCTGGTCGGCAAGTGGCGGCGGGTGAGCCGATGGAACGATGCCTGGGCCTGGATGCCCGTACCGGCGATGGCGCTGGTGCTGTTCGTGGTGATCGCTTCACAGATCCGGGTCGTGTTGCACGACCTGCCGCAACTGCTGCCCGTAGTGCCGGTTTACCTGGGCTTTGCGCTGGTGGCACCGGCCATCGGCTGGGCAACAGCGAGGCTGCTGGGCTTGCCGGCACAGCAGAAGCGCGCCGTGATGTTCAGTGCGGCGACGCGCAACTCGCTGGTGGTGTTGCCGCTGGCGCTCGCCTTGCCAGAGCAGTGGCGCACGCTGGCGGCAGCGGCGGTGATTACCCAGACATTGGTCGAGCTGGTCTGCGAGCTGGTCTACGTGCGGGCGATTCCGGCGATCGCCCGCACGTAAACGGCATCAGCTCACCACGTGCAGGTAATGCAGGTGGCGCTCGTACTGGTCGAGGATGTCGCCGATCACATCCTCACGGCTCCAGCCCATCACATCGTAGTCCTGCCCGCCTTCGCGCAGGTACACCTCTGCCCGGAAGTATTTGCGCGCATCGCTGTTGTCATCGGCGTCGCGCATGACGAAGCTCGGCGTATTGAATGCCCGGGGGCGTACCTCGTACTTGAAGCGCCCTTCACCGGCATGGGAAAGCTCGAGCGTGATGCGGCCGTCGTCACGCTCGTCCACGGTCACCTCATAGCCCTGTTTGCGCAGTTCCTGGGCCACTTCTTCGCATGCGGGCTTGACCACGTCGGCGATGAAGCGGGTAACGTGCGCCCTGCGCGGCATCATGGCGATGTTGCGCAAGCGGCGCTGCCAGCCGCCGTGGTTCTGACGGCCCTGCCGCTGACCTGGCAGTGCCTGGGTGCGCAGCCCACGCCGTGTGGCGTCCAGCCCCAGGGCCTTGAACAAACCCCAGATGGAAAACAGCAGGATGATCGCGAACGGCAAGGCGCTGGCAATGGTGGCCGCCTGCAATGCTTTCAGGCCGTTGGCCAGCAGCAGGGCAATGGCCACCGCGCCCATGGTGACCGACCAGAACACGCGCTGCCAGAGCGGTGAATGGCCCCTGCCGGAGGACGCCAGCATATCCACGACAAGCGCACCCGAGTCGGCCGAGGTAACGAAGAACACGACCACCATCAGCACTGCCAGCATCGAGATGGCCGTAGACCAGGGGAAGTGCTCGAGGAACGCGAACAAGGCCAGCGAGCTGTCCTGATCCACCACCGTGGCCAGGTCCTTGACACCGCCGTGCAGGATCATATGGATGGCGGAGTCGCCAAACACGGTCATCCACAGCAACGTGAAGCCGGCCGGGACGAACAGCACGCCACACACGAACTCGCGAATGGTGCGCCCACGGGAAATGCGCGCAATGAACAGCCCCACGAAGGGCGACCAGGACAACCACCAGCCCCAGTAGAGCAAGGTCCAGCCGCCAATCCAGTCGGTAGGTTCGTAGGCAAACAGGTTGAACGTCTTGTTGACGATATCGGACAGGTAGGCCCCTGTGTTCTGCACATAGGCCTGCAGCAGGAATACCGTAGGGCCTACCGCCAGCACGAAAAGCATCAGGACCACCGCGAGGCCCAGGTTGAGCTCCGACAGGATACGGATGCCCTTGTCCAGGCCGCTGGCCACCGACAGCGTGGCCAATGCACAGGTAACGGCAATCAGAATGACCTGCACCGAGGTGCTGATCGGAAGGCCGAACAACTGGTTCAGCCCACTGTTGATCTGCAGCACACCGTAGCCCAGCGAGGTGGCGACGCCAAATACCGTGCCCAGGATGGCGAAGATGTCCACTGCATGGCCGATAGGGCCGTAGATACGCTCGCCGATCAAGGGGTACAGCGCCGAGCGCAGGGTAAGCGGCAGACCGTTGCGGAAACTGAAGTAGGCCAGGATCAACGCCACGATGGCGTAGATCGCCCAGGCATGCAGCCCCCAGTGGAAAAAGGTGATGTTCATGGCTTCGCGGGCGGCGGCCACCGTGTTGGGGTCACCCACGGGCGGGTTGATGAAGTGCATCACCGGTTCGGCCACACCGAAGAACATCAGGCCGATGCCCATGCCGGCAGAGAACAGCATGGCGAACCAGCTTTTGTTGGGGTAGTCGGGCTCGCTATGGTCCGGGCCCAGCTTGATGTCGCCGTAGCGGCTTACGGCCAGGAAGACGACGCTGATCAGCACCAGTGCGACGGTGAGGATGTAGAACCAGGCTGCATTGGTGACGATCCATTGTTGAACCTGCTCGAAGACGCTTTGGGCATGCGCCTGGAACATTGTGGCGTACAACACCAGTAACAGCACCAGTACTGCACTGGTGAAAAAGACAGGTGGGTTGATGGTGCTCCTGCGTTTCTGGTTTTCAGGCATAGGCGTTACTCCTTCGGGCGTTCAGCGCTGCGCTCCATCACTGGGCAGTCCGAACACGACTGCCCGTGGCGCATGATGCATGGAAGATGCTGAAACCTTACCGTCAGTTCCAGCAATTCCAAAACTTAGCCGCTTCGCTTGCCGTACAGAAGCCTTTGAACCTGTCAGCCGAGGTTACGCTTCAGCTCGGCAATGTGCTCGGGGCCGATGCCGCAGCAGCCGCCCACCATGCTGGCGCCGCGTTCACGCCAGTCCTTGGCCCAGGCAAGGTAGCCCGGTGGGTCCAGGTCTTCACGCAGCTCGTCCAGCCCATCGTTGGCGGTAGCCTCTTTGGGCTGCGGGGGGAAGGCGTTGGCGTAGGCACCGATGGCCACCCCTGCCCCTTGCTTGTCGATAACGGCACGGGCGACGTCAATGGCCGCGCCGATTACTTCCGGCTGGCTGCAGTTGAACAGCACCGCTGCGGCGCCCAGCCCGACTACCGCTTGCACGGCATCAGCCACCGGCTCACCGGAACGCAGGCGCGGCACCGTATCCACGTCCTCGTCCTGCAAAGTGAACGACACCCAGAACGGGCGGCCGTCTTTGGGCAGGTGCGCGTGGATGGCACGTACTTCGGCGATGGCGCTCTGGGTTTCGGCCAGCCACAGGTCAACGTGCGGCGCCAGGCCGGCGAGCAGCGGCTTGAGGACTTCTTCGACCCGCTCAGGTTGGAACAGGTCAGGGCGGTAAGAGCCGAACAGCGGTGGCAGCGAACCCGCTACCTTGACCGGGTGTGCAGCATTATCGGCGGCATGACGCGCCAGCTGGCCGGCGGTATTGGCCAGTTGCTGGCCTTCTGTAGCAAAACGTTGCTCGCCAATGTGGAACGGCACGACCGCATAGCTGTTGCTGGTAATGACCTGGGCACCCGCGGCAATGAACGCCGCATGTACACCTACCACGGCCTCGGGCGCCTCGGTCAGCGCCAGCGCCGACCATTCGGGCTGGCGAAACGGTGCGCCGCTGCGCTGCAGTTCACGGCCCATGCCCCCGTCGAGAATAACCATCGCGCGCTGTGTCATATAACTACTCTGAAGGTGGTTATGAATAAAATTCATTATGAGAGAAAGGTTTATAACTATTAAATACACTTTCTCTTTTTTGGCAAACTTTTCAGGTATGTACATGCGCTTTTCTACTGTGCTCGGCGCGGGCCTCGTGTTGCTCGCCACTGCGTCCCAGGCCCTGGCAGGCACCACGCTGGAGCGGGTTGAATCGCGCAAGGAAATGGTCAACGTGTTGATGGAGAGCTACCCGCCGTTCTCCTTCCTCAATGATCAGAACCAACTCGACGGCTTCGACGTGGATGTGGCCAAGGCTGTGGCCGACAAGCTTGGCGTGAAGCTGCGCCTGGAAACCCCGTCGTGGGACGTGATCGCCGCCGGCCGCTGGAGCGGCCGCTACGACATCTGCATCTGCTCGATGACGCCCAGCAAGGCGCGCGCCGAAGTGTTCGACTTCCCGGTGGAGTACTACGCATCGCCGGCAGTGATCGTGGTCAATGCCAAGGATGAGCGCATTCATGGGGCCAAGGACCTGGATGGGCGCAAGGTAGGCTTGACCAGCGCCTCCAGCTACGAGAGCTACCTGAACAAGAACCTGGTGATCGAAGGCAAGGAAGACCAGAAGATCGACTACCCCTTCGACTTTGTGCAGATTGCGCCTTACGACACCGACAACGTCGCTTTCCAGGACCTGGGCCTGGGCGCGGGCGTGCGTCTGGATGCCATTCTTACCAACCTGGTGACCGCGCAGCCGCGCCTGACCCAGGACAAGCGCTTCAAGCTGGCCGGTGCCCCACTGTATGAAGAGCCCAACTCGGTGGCCATCGAGAAAGGCGACCCTGAATGGGATGCCAAGGTGCGCCAGGTGTTTGCCGAACTGAAAGCCGATGGCACGCTGGCCAAGCTGTCGCAGAAATGGATTGGCGCCGACATCAGCAAATGAGCACCTTCCCTTCTTCCCCCAAGCCCGCGGCCAAAGCCACGGGCGCCAGCCTGTTCGGCTTTCGCACCCGGCTGCTGCTGACCTGGCTGGCGCTGTTCGGTCTGTTCGTGGCGTTCTTCCTCAGCTTCGACCTGAAGTTTGCGATCATTGTGGAGAAGTTCCCCAACCTCGCCGGCTTCAAACTGGGCCCTAACGGCTTTTTGCAAGGCGCAGCGCTGACCCTGTTCCTGTGCCTGTGCTCGATGGTGGTCTCGGTGCTGCTGGGCTTTGCCGCAGCCCTGGCGCGCTTGTCCGGCAGTGCGGTGCTGGTCGGTATCGCCAGTTTCTACACGTCGTTCTTCCGCGGTACGCCGCTGCTTATCCAGATTCTGCTGATTTACCTGGGCCTGCCACAGGTCGGCCTGGTGCCCGGCGCAATCAGCGCAGGCATCATTGCGTTGTCGCTGAACTACGGCGCCTACCTCAGTGAAATCTTCCGCGCCGGCATTCTCGGCGTGGCGCGCGGCCAGCGCGAAGCGGCGCTGGCGCTGGGCATGCGCCCGCCGCAGACGTTCTGCTACATCGTGCTGCCCCAGGCCATGCGGGTGATCATTCCGCCCACGGCCAACCAGTTCATCTCGATGCTGAAGGATTCATCGCTGATTTCGGTGATGGGGGTGTGGGAAGTGATGTTCCTGGCCCAGTCGTACGGGCGCTCCAGCTACCGTTACCTGGAAATGCTGACCACCGCGGCAATCATCTACTGGGTACTGTCGATTCTGCTGGAGCTGGTGCAAGCGCGCCTGGAACGGCACTTCGGCAAGGCGTACCAGCGCTGAGCAGCGCCTGGGCGCAGCAGGCACATGCAAGAACGGTCGCCCGAAGGCGACCGCTGGTGGGTGGGGCGACAGTCGGCTAGTCCTTGCTGACGGCGTCCTTCACATCGCCAACCACTTGTTGGGCTTCACCCTTTTTCTCCTGCACCTTGCCCTTTACCTCCAGCTCGGTATTGCCAGTCGCTTTACCGACGGCTTGCTTAACCTTGCCAACCACTTCGTTGGCCATGCCTTTGACTTTGTCAGACGTGCTGCTCATGGTTTTTCTCCTTCAACGACATCCGTACATGTGGGTTGGGGTTACACCAGTGAAACGGGCAAACCTGGGCGGGTGATCACACATTCACGACCCGGGTCTTGCGTGACGACAGGGCGAAGCGGCCTGCCACAACGCTCAAGGCAGCGCCAAGCAGCAGGGTTACCAGCGTGCCCCAGGCGGCTTTGGACACGTTGCTGGCCGCTACCTGGGCAGCTTCACGCGCCTGTTGCTCTGCCTGGTCTTTCAGCACCTGCACCTGCTCGGCGGCTTGCTGGTAGGCACGGGCATAGTTATCCACGATCTGCTGGGCCTCCTGCTGGCTCTTGCCCGTGCGCGCCGCCACGATGTTGACCAGGGCCTGCTTGTCTGCCGCGCTCAGCGCAGGCTCACCGGCCTTGCGTACCCGGTCGAACCATTGCTTGAGCTGGTCAACGGCCTGGGTCGGGTCCTCGGCGGCAATACGGCCCGCCGACTCACCCTGCGCCTGCGCCTGATCGGCCTGCTGCTCCAGGTTCGACGGGTTCAGTTCGGCCTTGCCGGACTGCTGCAGGGTCTTGTTCAGCTCCGCTTCCAGGCTGTCCCAGTCGAGCGAAATGCCCTGCTTACCCAGGCGCTCTTTGATGCCTTGGCCGACTGCCGGTGCGGCGGCAGCCACACCATCCGCGGCAAGCGACAGGCCTTTACCGGCAATATTGCCGGCAGTGCCGACCACGCCCCCGGCCAGCGAAGCCAGCAGCCAGGTCGCCAGCAATGTGGTCACCGTCCAGCTCAACAGGCCATGCAGGCCACCGCGGCCCGGCGCCGTGCGGCCGGCAACCCAGGCACCGGCGGCGACCGAAACCAGGGTGCTGACGAACAACCACACCCCCGCACCTGTGCCAAAGCCACGCAGCGGGTTGCCATCGGCCATCGCGTCAACGGCTCCGGCCCCGATGGCGGTGCCCAGCACACTGAGTACCAGGTAGGTAGCCAAGGCAATGGCCCCCCCGGCGAAAACTGCACTCCACGACACCCGCAGCGGGCTCACGGCATTTGCCGGGGTGCTTACATAGGCTTCAGTCATCTATGCATCCTCGTCAATGGGAACTGGCTGCACCGGCCACGGGTGCCTGATGCAACGTCATGGCCAGTTTGCGGGTCCCATGCAAGGGTGTATTGATGCATCTGCCCCACCAGCACTAGTGCATTGGCACCAATCTGCCGGTGCCTGCTGCGTTTATGCTCAACGCCAGTCACAACACCAGCCACTACCGACCGGGGGACGCCCATGAGCGACGCCGTGCTTGCCCGTGAAACCAACCGCCGCCAGCTGCAGCAGATAATTGCCGGGCTTTCGGATGGCGTGATGCTGCTGGAAGTGGACCAGACCATCATCTGGGCCAACGAAGCCGCCCTGCGCATGCACGGGGTCGACAGCCTGGAACAGCTGGGCGGTGACGCCGAGGGTTATCGCCAGCGTTTTGCCCTGCGCTACCGCAACAACCATCCACTGGAAGCCGACCAGTACCCCATTGCCCGCGTGGCGGCGGGGCAAGTGTTCAGCGATGTCGTGGTCGAGGTTTCGCCGGTTGGCGATGAGGAGGCGCGCAGCCGGGTACACCGGGTGCGCAGCATGGTGCTGGAAGACAGCAAGGGCGAGGCCGAATCGTTGGTGCTGATACTGGCCGACGCTACCGAGTGGGCCAGCGCAGAGCAGCGCTTTGAAAAAACCTTCAACGCCAACCCTGCCCCCGCCGTTATCTGCCGCCTCAGCGACTTGCGCTTCATCAAGGTGAACCAGGGCTTTCTGGAAATGACCGGGCATGTGCGGGAAAACGTCATTGGCCGCTCGGTGTATGAAGTGGACGTGCTGGAAAACGCCGAGCGCAAGGAGTTGGCGATCGAGCGCCTGATAGAAGGCGCGACCATCCCGCAGATGCAGGCCGAGCTGCGCTTGCCAGAAGGCGGCACCAAGCTGGTGATCGTGGCCGGGCAGCCGCTGGACATGCACGAAGAGGATTGCATGCTGTTTTCGTTCACCGACCTGGAGCCCCGGCGCAAGGCGGAGAACGCCCTGCGCCAGAGCGAAGAGCGCTTTGCCAAGGCGTTTCGCCTGAGCCCGGTGCCGACCTTGCTGTGCAGCGCCGACAAGCAGCAACTGATCGATGCCAACGAAGCGTTCCTCGACAGCCTGGGCTACACCGCCCAGGAGCTGATCGGTAGAACCGTGGCCGAAATCGACTTCTTTGCCGACTGCGCGGTGGCAGCGCAGGTGTTCGATGCGCTGGAAAAGAGCGGGCGTATCGAGGCGCTGGATGTGAAGCTGCGCAAGAAAGGTGACGACCCGCTCGACTGCATGCTGCAAGCCGACACCGTGAGCCTGCTGGACACCCCGTGCTACCTGCTGGTGCTGATGGACATCACCGAGCGCAAGCGCTCGGAGCTGGAACTGGTCGAGGCGATCGAGACCGTCATGCAGGATGCATCGTGGTTCAGCCAGACCTTGATCGAGAAGCTGGCCAATGCCAAACGTATCAGCACCGGCCGGTTGCCCGATGCCTCGTTCACCGACCTTACCCGCCGCGAGCGGGATGTGCTGGCGCTTATCTGCGAAGGGCTGGCCGACAAGGAGATTGCGGCGCGCCTGAACCTGGCGCTGAACACGGTGCGCAACCACGTGGCAACGGTTTATTCCAAGCTCGATGTGCACAGCCGCAGTGAAGCGATCGTATGGGCGCGGGAACGGCGTTTGTTTAGTACCTGATGGGTTGTTCGCGGCTGGGCCTGGCGCTGCCGCTGCCGCTGCCAGGGCCTACCCTTGACAGTATCCCGGTTGACCGCAAATACTCTGGGCAGATTCATATAGATGACCAAATAACAAGGTGAATCTTTCCATGACCGCACTCCTCGTCCCGATGCCTTTGCATGCTGGCCAGCCCGCACATTTGATTGCCCTGCCCGCACATTTGATTGCCCTGCCTGCACCTTCTGTTTGCCGCTGACGCGCCTGCCCAACCGAGACTCCTTGCATGACTCCCTTAGATATTCAGCTGTTGCTGACCGCCCTGGTCAGTGTTCTGGTGCTGGTGGCGCTGATCGTATCGCGCCTGAAGATGCACCCGCTTCTGGCCCTGCTGGTGGTGTCCATTGGCGTGGGCTTCGCGACCCATATGCAACCCGGCAGTATCGTTTCGCACCTGCTCACCGGTGCTGGCAAGACGCTGGGTGCGGTCGGGGTGGTGATTGCCCTTGGCGCCATGCTGGGCACGATCCTGGCGGATGCTGGCGTTACCGAACAGGTCGCCGATGTGATCCTCAAACGCACCCCCGACCGGCTGATCCCCTGGGCGATGATGCTGGTGGCCTTCGTCATCGGCATCCCGATGTTCTTTGAGGTGGGCCTGGTGATCATGCTGCCGTTGATTTTCAGCGTGGCACGCAAGCTGGAGGGCAAGGCGCGCTTTAAGGGCTCTGCCTATGTGTACGTGGGAGTGCCAGTGATTTCCGCCTTGGCGGCCATGCATGGCATGGTCCCTCCGCACCCTGGCCCACTGACCGCCATCGCCGTGCTCAAGACCTCGGTTGGGCCGACCATGCTTTACGGCTTCCTTGCCGCGATCCCTGCCATGGTCCTGGGCGGCCCGTTGTACGGCATGTTCATTTCCCGGCGCATGAGCACCCGCCCCGATCAGGCACTGCTGGACCAGTTCACCCTGGCTGAGCAGGCCGACGGCCAACCCCGCCCCGGTGTATTGATCGGCATGCTGGCCGCGCTGCTGCCGGCGATCCTGATGCTGGTGCATGCCGTTGCCGAAATGCTGCTGCCCAAGGGCAATGCGCTGCTGGAATTGGCCAGCTTCCTTGGCAACCCACTGATCGCCATGCTGCTGGGCGTGCTGTTCGCAGGCTTCAGCCTGGTACTGGCGCGCGGTGGCAACGCCGAGCAGTTGCGCGATGCGCTGGGCAAAAGCCTGAAGCCGATTGCCTCGATCATCATGATCATTGCCGGCGGCGGCGCTTTCCAGGAGATGCTGACCAGCGCCAAGGTTGGCGATGCCATCGTGCACCTGACCCAGCAATCGGCATTCCCGCCGTTGATTCTGGGGTGGCTGATCGCCATGCTGCTGTCGGTGTCTACCGGCTCGGCCACCGTTGGCATCGTCGGCGCTGCCGGCCTGCTGGCCCCCTTGGCAGGTGCCGACCCCAGCCTGAACCTGCCCTTGCTGGCCCTGTCCATCGGCTGTGGTTCGCTGTTCTTCAACTATGCCAACCATGCCGGTTTCTGGATGGTGAAAGAGTCGTTTGGCATGACCATGGGGGAAGCGACCAAGACCATCTCGGTGGTGCAGTCGATCGTGGCGGTGGTGGGGTTGATCGTGGTGTTGGTGCTGAATGCGGCGGTTGCGGTGGGCTGAGCCGGGTGAGCGGGTGAGCCAGTTATCCTGGCTCACATGCCCTGGCGTCAGTAGCCGCGCTCCCTCAGCTTTTCTGCCAAGGGCGGGTAGTAGATTTGGCCAATCTCATCCGCAGTCCACCACGCCCAGTGCAACAGGCAGAGCGTAATGCCCCCCAGCACCAGATAGCCCTCCCAGCCAATCAGTACGGTGACCTGATGCATCAAGCCAGGCAACTGGTAATGCGCCCCGACATTGGCGTTGGCAATGGCCATCACTACCAGCCCGAATACCAGAACACCGGCCTGGTAGCGCTGCTGACGCCACACCTCCCGTTGCTGGCTCTTGCTGCGCCAGTAGTTGAACAGGAACTCATTGCCTTCACGAAGGCTGTGCTCTTTCAAGGCGCTATAGGTCACGTGATTGTGCAGCAGGGAGTAATCGCGCCGGCTTTGTAGCCAGTGCCAAGGGATGTAGGAACCAAGCATGACCGCGACCTGCGCAAGCACTGGAACGCACACCGACACGGCCAGGCAAAACACCACGACACTCACAAAGATCCGCCCGATATTCCCCCAGACCGTAGCCATGTCCCCCGAGAAATCCAGCAGAGTGGTCCCCAGGGCTGTCATGAAAGCCATATCCATGAACAGGCACACGTAGGTGAGTTTCAAGGCCCAACGCACCTCCCAGGCTTTCTCGAATACTGCCCCCGGCAGCCCGGCGATAGGGTTGGTTGTTTTCAGGCTGTCTCTGTTCTGATCCATGCAAAATCCTCGGCAGTTGGCATTGGCCAGTGAATGGTTACTGCAAAGTGCTGGCAGCGCGCCTTGCCTGATTACCATGCCCGAGAGCGGCGCAAGCGTTCCACTCAACTTGAGCCATTTGCTATTCCCTTGCGTCGCCACCTCACCCTGTAGGAGCGGCCTTGCGTCGCGATGGGCCGCAAAGCGGCCCCACTGCCAGCCTCGGACGCGCAGTTCATTACCCGCTATGGCGTCAGTCTGGTGCTGTTCGAGCTGGCCTGCACGGGCTGGGCTGTGGCGGTTTAAGACCTACACCTACCCCGTTGGCGAAAGCCAGATCCCGAAGACCCACGCGAACATGGGCGATGCCCTCAGCCCTGATCACACGCCGGGTTAGCTGCATACCGCACCCACCCCGCAACCTCCGCGCCACCCCCCACCCGATCCTTGGGATGAACACGCCCTTCACTGACCGCCACCTCTGCAAAATCGAACGGGCTCATCCCTTCGATACACGCAACGTTAACCCCATACTGGTCCGGCGAGGAACGCCGCTGGTGGAAGGTGTAGATGCCGCATTTCGAGCAGAAGTAGTGCTTGGCTTCCCGGGTGTGGAACTGATAGAGCGTCAGCGCCTCTTCACCTTGGGTGACCGTGATATCGCCCAGATTGACCGACACCGCCACCGCCCCGCGCATACGGCACAGCGAGCAGTTGCACCTGCGTGCGGTGCGCAGACCATCGGTCAACCGCAGTGAGAAACGCACGGTGCCGCAATGGCACGCTGCTTGGTAAACAGGGCGGTTATCGTTGTTTTTATCCGTCATGGCGTTTCTCCCGTTTGAAAGGCCAGCTTGCCGGACTGGCCGCAGATGCCCGAACACAGGGGCTACTGCTATCGGGCTGGCCAGTACCGTGCCCCATGCAGACGCGGTCAGGCTAGGTGTAAGTGAAAATAATCAGCGCGGTGGCCAAGAGGATGTGAATCACCAAAAGGCTCACCAACAATCGCCTCATGCTTGAGGGGAAACGTTTGACTTCATCGAAGTCAATCAACCCCCTGCGCAGGAAGATGCTAGGTATGGCCAGCACCATGGAGATCAAACCCGTACGCATAACCTTGCCCAAAAGACCTGCATGTTGAAACGTAATCTTATTACCGGTCACGAAGCTACAGCGCGTTAGCAACGACTCGTAGTATTCAGTGTATTTATGTGCGATGAAACACTGCACGACCATCGCAAGCATCATGGGTGCAAGAATCAGAATCGCAATGAGTCCAGGCTCAATTTCATTCACTCCGATACCTCGCCGTACAAAAAGTCACCAAACATTTCGCCCGCCTTGCCCCCTCCATCTCCGAGGACTTTACCGCCCACTGCTCCTCCGACGACAGCACAAGCCAGCGCACCAGGGCCGCCTGTACTGACGCCCAGAACAAAGGCACAGATACCGGTCCCTGCCATACCTCCCAGGAAGGCGGGTCAGCGAGAGTGCAGGACGGTGCACGGTGCGCGGCGCTTGAATCGAGCCGGCCAGATCGAGCGCCGGGTTTTGAATGTAGGCGCGATCACTCGGTTTGGCCGTGCGGCATTTGAGGTCGCTGAGCGGAGTGGCTAGGCGTGGCATTGGGGTACGCTCTCCATTCAGGAAAGACGCTGTAACCCAAAAAACACCCCCGGTTATTGGGGATTTAGTGGGTTCCCGACGGTCGGTCTTGGAGACGAAAAACCGGCCAGAAGGGTAATGCCCGTCAGTTAAGAATTACTGGGGCTGCTTTGCAGCCCTTCGCGGGCACGCCCGCTCCCACACGTCTGGCGGTGAACGCAAGAAATGCGCGATCCCTGTGGGAGCGGGCGTGCTCGCGAAGGGTCGCAAAGCGGCCCCAAATTACTTAACTGACTGGCATTAGCCATAAGGCCGGTTTAGAGGGCTTCCAAAGCATTCAGCGCAATGCAGTGGAGCTGGATGTGGTGCCGGAGACAGGAATCGAACCTGCGACCTTCGCGTTACGAGTGCGCTGCTCTACCGACTGAGCTACACCGGCGTGTAGCGCAACGTACCACTGCTCGCACCTGTTACGCAAACCCCTGTTTCCACTACTTTATTGCCCTGCCCTCAGGCCCCCTTGCAGCCCTTCGGCGCCAGGTCTTCTTCGATGTCGGTGGTGCACGCCCAGCCCGTTGCCGAACGGGTCAACGTCAGGGCCTTGCCCAGCACGGTGGCCGGTGCGTCCACCAGGGTGCAAACCAGGCTGCCGCTGCTATCGGCCGCCTTGCCATTGGCGGTGATCGCGCAATGGGCCGTTGCCGGCTGGCCGCCCAGTTCGGCTACGCCGGCTACATCCTTGCCGTCGTTCAGGCGCAGGTCCATCGCCGTTTTCAGGGCGCTGATTTCCAGCAAGCCGGCCGCGGCCTTGGAGCGGGCCTGGTGGTTGGTGTACATCGGTAAGGCGATGGTCGCCAGAATGCCGATGATCGCCACAACGATCATCAGTTCGATCAGGGTGATACCGCGTTGCCCTTTCATGAACAGTTTCCTTTTTGATACGCGTACTCGTTAGGGTCAATCTCGCCCCAAGCGACAGCGGCGCAGTAGGCCTGAACAGTCACCTTTTGTCACCCCTGCCTGCTTGGGCTTCATCATCGCTGAACTACTCTAGTGAGCATCATGGACGCGCGCCCTGGCATAGGCGCGGCAAGCTGTTTCCAGGCTTGTCGCACGGGCAACAAAAGGACCTTCGCATGACCACTTCCACCCCCCTCTACAGCTGGCACGGCACCGACGCCAACGGCGCGCCGGTCAGTGGCCAAACGCCTGGGCCCAGCCCGGCCCATGTGCGTGCCGGGTTGATTCGCCAAGGCATCAACGTGGCCAGTTTGCGGCCGGCCAGCGGGCTTGGCCTCAAGCTGCCAAAGCGGCGGGAAAAGGCCGACCCGGCAGGTTTCAGCCGGCAGTTGGCGACCTTGCTCAAGGCCGGGGTGCCGCTGTTGCAGGCGTTCGAGGTGATGGGGCGCAGTGGCTGTGGTGCCGCCCTGGCTGCGCTGCTGGTTAGATTGAAACAGGATGTAGCTGCGGGCCTAGGGCTGGCGAATGCGTTGCAACGCCACCCGGGCTGGTTCGATGCGCTGTACTGCAACCTGGTGCGGGTGGGCGAACAGTCGGGCACGCTGGACCGGCAGCTGGAGCAGCTGGCAGGCATGCTGGAACAGCGGCGGGCGCTGCAGAAGAAGGTGCGCAAGGCGATGGTCTACCCGTTGCTGCTGTTGCTGACCGGGCTGGGCGTGTCGGCGGTGCTGTTGCTGGAGGTAATACCCAGGTTCGAGGACATGTTCGCAGGCATGGGCGCGCAATTGCCGGCATTTACCCAGTGGGTGATCGACTTGTCCACAGGGTTCGGCCGGTTTGCGCCGATGTTGCTGGCGCTGGGCCTGGTGCTAGGTTTTGCCGGGCGCCAGCTGTGCCGCCGGCATGCGCCTGCGCGGTTGTGGCTCGGGCGCCTGGTGTTGGGCTTGCCGGTATTCGGCACGCTGCTGGGGCAGGCGGCGTTGGCGCGCTTTGCGCGTAGCCTGGCAACCGCTTATGGGGCCGGGGTGCCCTTGCTGGATGCCCTGGGTACGGTGGCGCGGGTAACCGGGGGCCAGTTGCATGAACAGGCGGTGCTGCGCTTGCGCCAGGGTATGGCCAATGGGCAGGGGCTGAACCAGGCGATGGCGGGTGAGCCGCTGTTTCCGCCCTTGCTGGTGCAACTGACGGCCATCGGTGAAGCCAGCGGCACGCTGGACACGATGCTGGACAAAGCCGCCAGCCATTATGAGGAACAGGTCAGCCAGGCGCTGGACCAGTTGACCAGCTTGCTGGAGCCGGCCATCGTGCTGGTCCTGGGCTTGCTGGTGGGTGGCCTGGTAGTGGCGATGTACCTGCCGATCTTCCAGTTGGGTAGCTTGATCTGAACATGACTTTATGGACCTTGCTGGCTGAACAGCCGGCGTACTTCTACACCCTGGCGAGCGTGCTCGGCCTGCTGGTAGGCAGCTTTCTGAATGTGCTGGTGTACCGCCTGCCGATCATGCTGGAGCGCCAATGGCAGCGTGAAGCGCAGCAGGTTCTGGGGCTGCCGACTACGCAGCACCCGCGCTTCGACCTGTGCCTGCCTGCTTCGCGCTGTCCGCAGTGCGCACACCCGATTCGCCCGTGGCAAAACATTCCAGTGCTCAGCTACATGGCCTTGCGTGGGCGCTGCTCTGCCTGCAAGGCCCGCATCAGCCCGCGTTACCCACTGGTGGAAGTGACCAGTGCGCTGCTGTCGCTGCTGGTGGCCTGGCGTTTTGGTGCGTCAGCCGAGGCATTGCTGGCATTGCCCTTGACCTGGTGCCTGCTGGCCCTGAGCCTGATCGATGCCGATCACCAGCTGTTGCCGGACGTACTGGTGCTGCCGATGCTGTGGCTGGGGCTGATCGTCAACGCCTTTGCCGTGTATGTGCCGCTGGGCAGTGCGGTATGGGGGGCGGTGGCGGGTTACCTCTGCCTGTGGTCGGTGTACTGGCTGTTCAAGCTGGTCACCGGCAAGGAAGGCATGGGTTATGGCGACTTCAAGCTGATGGCGCTGATCGGCGCCTGGGGTGGCTGGCAGGTGCTGCCGTTGACGCTGCTGTTGTCGTCGGTGGTCGGCGCGCTGGTGGGCCTGGGCTTGTTGCATTTGCACCGGCACGCACTAGGCACGGCGATGCCGTTTGGCCCTTATCTGGCCATTGCGGGGTGGATTGCGGTGCTCTGGGGTGATGAAATATACGCCTCTTACCTGCAACTGCTGGGATACTGATGACCACTGCGGCGTTTACCCCCTGGATTCTCGGCCTGACTGGCGGCATTGGCAGCGGCAAAAGCGCCGCCGCCGAGCGCTTCGTCGAGCTTGGCGTGCACCTGGTCGACGCCGACCAGGCTGCGCGCTGGGTGGTCCAGCCCGGCCGCCCGGCCCTGGCCAGCATTGTCGAGCGCTTTGGCGCGGGGGTGCTGCAGGCCGATGGCCAGCTCGACCGTGCCGCGCTGCGCCAGCTGATTTTCGCCGACCCCTCGCAGCGCAAATGGTTGGAGCAACTGCTGCACCCGCTGATCGGGCAAGAGATTTTCAGCTACCTGGCCAAGGCAGAGTCGCCGTATGCGATCTACGTGTCGCCGCTGCTGATCGAGTCGGGGCAGCACCACAAGACCCAGCGCGTGCTGGTGATCGATGCGCCGCAGGCGCTGCAAGTGGCGCGTACCCTGGCCCGGGACAACACCAGTACCGAGCAGGTGCAGGCGATCCTGAAGGCCCAACTGGCCCGTGAGGAACGCTTGCGCCATGCCGACGATGTGGTGGTCAATGACGGCGACCTCGCTGCGCTGCATGAGCAGATTGACCGCCTGCACCACTTTTACCTGACTTTGAAAGGAGGCCAGCCATGAGCCAGCCATTGACCGTCGATTGCCCGACCTGTGGCGCACCTGTGGAATGGACCGAGAAAAGCGCGTTCCGGCCGTTCTGCTCAGACCGCTGCAAGCTGATCGACCTGGGTGCCTGGGCTGCGGAGGAACACAAGATTCCTGGGGCGCAGGAGTCCGAGGACGAGCTGTATTCAGGCGACCTGGAGTCGCGGCATTGAACTGATCCACCTGCCGGGCCAGGCGATGATGCACCGGCCTAGCCTGCGGGCTCAGTGCTCATCGTCCTTCCACGGCGCCTGCAAATACCGGGTGCGGTTGAAGGTTTCCAGCCAGTCCGGGCAAAACACCACCAACGCACTGATCACCATGCCGTTGATGAACGCTTCGGGGAACATCATCAGCCACAGGTAACCGACAAAGTCGCCAAGCCACTCTGGCAGCGCAAAGCGCCCGTCCAGCCACAATAGCCCTAGCGCCACCGGCACGCAGACCAGCACCGTGAGTGCGGCAGGGAAAAACCCTGAGCAGAAGATGTAAACGAACAGGTTCCGCGGTTGTGCCCGCTCCACCACAAGGGCGCACACCTCGGTGATCAGCACCGGCAAACCCACCAGCAACAGACCATTGACCCCCAACGCCGCCAGGTCCTGGCGCCCCAGCACCAGCAGGCCAAGCTGGGCCATGAAACCGCCCAGCACGGCCAGTGGCCAGTCCAGCAACAGGGTAACCGCCGTCATGCCGATGAAGTGGTACGCCACGCCGGTATCGAAATCGCGCCTTACCAGCCACAACGCGAACAGGCAGAACACCGTGCCAAACAGCAGGTGCTGGCGGCGCCGGTCTGTAAGCAGTTCTACCCAGCGAACCTGGCTGGCGGCCCAGGCCAGCAGCGGCACGTAACCCAGCCAGCCAAGGCTCAGGGTGGTGCCAGACAACACCTGTGCGCTGATCACTGAATAATGCCCCTTGCCGGCCTGTGGATAAGGGCAGTGTACACGCAAACTTCCCGGCCCCTTTGCGGCGGATGGCCTGCGGCCGCATGCGTGCCTCTTGCTGTCATCGATTAACGGCTAAGCTTGTGTGCATGGATGACTCCGACTACCTGCGCCTGCTGACCATTCAGGCCGAACAAGCCAATGCCTTCCTCTCCAACGCCCGCAAGTGGGAGCGGGAGCGGTGGGTGTGCCAGCGCCTGTTGCAGGGGCTGAACATTCCCTACCGCAGCGAAGACTTCACCCCGGCCGGGCAAGAGCCGCCCGACGTGCTGTTTCGCGACGCCGCCTTCGAGGTGTTTTTCGTGCTCGACGAGGGCCGCCGCCTGAATGATGAATGGCGCGAGGAGCTGCAGCGCCGGCGCAGTGCATTTTCCCTGGCGCAACTAGTGCGCCGCGAAGCCCGCCCTCGGCGCATCAGTGCCACCGAACTGCTCGGGCGGCTGGCGCCCACCTTGCGCAAGAAGGCGCGCAATTATCGCGAGCGCGGGCTGGAGCTGAACGAGCTGGACATCATTGCGTTTTCCAGCCTAAAGCGCGAGGTGCTGGACCTGAACACCCACTTCCCGCCGCCCACCGAATACCTGCGCCAGGGCTGGCGCTCGCTGTCGCTGGTCGGGCCAACCTTTGCCCGCGTGCTGTTCGCCCACCCCGATGCGCCGGATTTCCTGCGCAGCAACCTGGGGCGCAGCATCGTCTTCGACGTTGGCATCAGTCTTTGATCCCGTGCAGCGAGTGTTTGCGATGGCGTACACTCGGCGCCAGGGATAGAACGCATTATCATTTGTTTCAAGCGCTTGCACGAACGCTGTAGCGTTTGTGCAGTCTCTTACGTCTACCTGACGAGGCCCTACCATGACCAGCCGCCTGAACCCGGAAGATCAGCGTCGTGTCGATGAGTATCTGCGAGCCCCCCAGCACCAAGTCGAGCGCCGGCCCTTCCGGCCATGGCTGCTCCTTGTGCTGGTGGTGGCCGTGACCATCGGGTTGGGCCTTGTCAGCCGCCTGCTGAGTGGACTGGTGCTATGAGCTGCCTTGCGCTCGCCCTCCCCTCGTGCAGTTTGCGGCCGCCCCCAAAGGGCAAGCATTCCGTAAACCTTATGAGATATCCCCATGACTCATCGCATCGTGATTGTCGGCGGCGGCGCCGGCGGCCTGGAACTGGCGACCCGCCTGGGTAAAACCCTGGGCAAGCGCAAGCAGGCCGACGTCACCCTGGTCGACACCAACCTCACGCACATCTGGAAGCCATTGCTGCACGAAGTGGCCGCCGGCTCGCTGAACTCCTCGGAAGACGAACTGAACTACGTGGCCCAGGCCAAGTGGAACCACTTCAACTTCCAGCTGGGGCGCATGAGCGGCCTGGACCGTGAAGGCAAGCAGATCCAACTGGCCGCCACCCTGGACGAAGAGGGCCGCGAGCTGTTGCCTGCACGTACCCTGGGTTACGACACCCTGGTCATTGCCGTGGGCTCCAATACCAACGACTTCGGCACCCTGGGCGCGGCGCAGCACTGCCTGTTCCTGGACACCCGCAAGCAAGCCGAGCGCTTCCACCAGCAACTGCTCAACCACTACCTGCGTGCCCACGCCGGCGACGTGGCCAGCGAGAAAATCAGCGTAGCCATTGTGGGTGCGGGCGCCACCGGTGTGGAGCTGGCGGCCGAGCTGCACCACGCGGCCCACGAGCTGGCGGCCTATGGCCTGGACCGCATCCAGCCCAAGGACATGCACATCACCATCATCGAGGCCGGCCCGCGCGTTCTGCCGGCGCTACCGGAGCGCATCAGCGTACCGGTGCACAAGACCCTGGAAAAACTCGGGGTCAAGGTCATGACCAATGCCGCTGTCAGCGAAGTCACCGAAGACGGCCTGAAAACCAAGGACGGCGAGGTGATCCAGGCCAGTTTGAAGGTGTGGGCGGCCGGTATCCGTGCGCCCGGTTTCCTCAAGGACATCGATGGCCTGGAAACCAACCGCATCAACCAGCTGGTGGTACGCCCTACCCTGCAAACCACCCGCGACGACAACATTTTCGCCTTTGGCGACTGTGCGGCGTGCCCGCAGCCAGACAGCGACCGCAATGTACCGCCACGCGCGCAAGCGGCGCACCAGCAGGCGTCGATGCTGGCGCAAAGCCTTAAAGCACGGCTGGAGAACAAGCCGCTGCCCACGTATGCCTACAAGGACTACGGCTCGCTGGTTTCACTGTCGCGTTTCTCGGCGGTGGGCAACCTGATGGGTAACCTGATGGGCAGCGTGAAGCTGGAAGGCTGGCTGGCGCGGATGTTCTATGTGTCGCTGTACCGCATGCACCAGATGGCGTTGTACGGGTTCTTCCGTACGGCATTGATGATGTTGGGCAGCAAGATTGGCCGGGGTACCGAGCCGCGGTTGAAGTTGCACTGACACACATGCAATAGAGGCTGCCTGTAGAGGCCTCATCGCCGGCCAGCCCCCCCCCCAGAGGCTGCAACAGGCTCAAGGCCTTGATTTGCCCCTTGTTGGATCGGGTTTTACCCGCTCCAACAAGGCAAGGGTGCATTTTCCCGAGGCAAAGAAAAAGGGCATCTCGTAGGAGATGCCCTTTTTTGCATGGTGGGTCGTGTAGGATTCGAACCTACGACCAATTGGTTAAAAGCCAACTGCTCTACCAACTGAGCTAACGACC